>NZ_JAQEHY010000059.1:0-866 GCF_027665985.1 Butyricicoccus sp. AM78-15b2TA | reverse complement strand
CCGTATCAGATCGCCAGCAAGCTGAAAGAAGAAAAAATCCTAATTCCGTCCGCTTACCTTGCCCAGCACGGCGAGGGTGTGAATAAAAACAAGACTTTCAAAGATGTGTACGGCTGGGGTTCTTCCACCATCTGCAACATTCTTGAAAAGCGTGAATATCTGGGACACACCATCAACTTCAAGACTCGAAAGCACTTCAAGGACAAGAAAAGCCATTATGTCCCGGAGGACGAATGGACGATTTTCGAGAATACCCATGAAGCTATCATTGACCAGCAGACCTTTGACCTTGTGCAGAAAATCCGTGGGAATGTCAGACGCTACCCGGACGGCTGGGGCGAAGCAGCTCCCCTCACAGGCTTGCTTTATTGTGCCGATTGCGGCGGCAAGATGTATGTCCACCGTACCAACAACGGCAAGCGTATTTCTCAATATACCTGTTCCCAATACAGCAAAGTCCCAGTTGGAAAGCTCTGCACGACACAGCACCGTATCAATGAAGATGTGGTACTGTCCCTTGTTTCCGAAATGCTCAAAGCTATTGCCGAGTATGCCAAGCATGACCGAGCCGAGTTTGTCCGTGTGGTGCAGGAAGCGCAGTCCAGCCAGCAGACGGCAGAGGTCAGAAAACAGCGCACACGCCTTGCCACAGCAAAGCAGAGAGTTTCCGAGCTGGAAGTCCTGCTCTGCAAAATCTATGAGGACAACATTTTAGGCAAGCTGTCCGACAGCAGATACGCCACTCTGGACGCTCAATACGAAAAGGAACAGTCCGAGCTTACCGCTGAAATCTCTGTTCTGGAAAAGGCTGTCAAGAGCTATGAGAAGCACGAAAAGGACGCTGACCGTTTTATCGCTCTGATTGA
>NZ_JAQEHY010000058.1:0-866 GCF_027665985.1 Butyricicoccus sp. AM78-15b2TA | reverse complement strand
CCGTATCAGATCGCCAGCAAGCTGAAAGAAGAAAAAATCCTCATTCCGTCCGCTTACCTTGCCCAGCACGGCGAGGGCGTGAACAAGAATAAGACTTTCAAAGATGTGTACGGCTGGGGTTCTTCCACCATCTGCAACCTTCTTGAAAAGCGTGAATATCTGGGACACACCATCAATTTCAAGACCCGAAAGCACTTCAAGGACAAGAAAAGCCATTATGTCCCGGAGGACGAATGGACGATTTTCGAGAATACCCATGAAGCTATCATTGACCAGCAGACCTTTGACCTTGTGCAGAAAATCCGTGGGAATGTCAGACGCTACCCGGACGGCTGGGGCGAAGCAGCTCCCCTCACAGGCTTGCTTTATTGCGCCGATTGCGGCGGCAAGATGTATGTCCACCGCACCAACAACGGCAAGCGTATCTCTCAATATACCTGCTCACAGTACAGCAAAATCCCGGTCGGAAAGCTCTGCGCCACACAGCACCGTATCAATGAAGATGTGGTGCTGTCCCTTGTCTCTGAAATGCTGAAAGCCATTGCAGAATATGCCAAGCATGACCGAGCCGAGTTTGTCCGTGTGGTGCAGGAAGCACAGTCCAGCCAGCAGACCACAGAGGTCAGGAAACAGCGGACACGCCTTGCCGCCGCAAAGCAGAGAGTTTCCGATCTGGAAGTTCTGCTCTGCAAAATCTATGAGGACAACATTTTAGGAAAGCTGTCCGACAGCAGATACGCCACTCTGGACGCTCAATACGCAAAGGAGCAAGCCGAGCTTACCGATGAAATCTCTGCTCTGGAAAAGGCTATCAGGAGTTATGAAAAGCACGAAAAGGACGCTGACCGTTTTATCGCTCTGATTGA
>NZ_JAQEHY010000057.1:0-931 GCF_027665985.1 Butyricicoccus sp. AM78-15b2TA | reverse complement strand
CGGGAGTTCGATTCTCCCACGGGTCACCAAATTTCTTCAAGAAAGATGTTGACAGTAGGCTGATGGTATGGTATAATAACAAAGCTGCACAGGAATGTGCAACGAAATAGTAGGTGTTAATGGTGACGAGGGTACACCTGTTCCCATTCCGAACACAGTAGTTAAGCTCGTTTACGGTGACAATACTTGGCTGGCGACGGCCCGGGAAGATAACTCAACGCCTACATCTAAAGCAGCAACGAAAGTTGCTGCTTTTTGTTTTAATCATTTTTCTTGTGAGCTTGAAGTGAAGTTGGGTGTGCGTGGCAGCGTCCGTACCGGTAGGGCCTATCCCGAATTCTGTATAACCACCAAAATGCGGTGTAAAATAGAACTTATATTTCAAGGCGGGAGCGGCGTTGGCTACGCCCGCCTTGTCTACAACATAACGCCAACTAAGACGGAAGTCAAGGGGCGTCCTTATTCATTCATTGAAGCCTCGCCGGCGGCGTAGCGCCCCTTGACCTTCGAGCCGGGTTGTTAATCAGGCATCCGATCCTCGAAGTAGATTGCCAGCTGGGCATGAATCATGCTCCAGTCCTGCCGGCGGCCGGTCCACTTTTTCGTGATGTCGATCATCGCCAGATACAGCATTTTGAAAAGGCTGTCATCGGTCGGAAACACGGATTTCGACTTGGTTACCTTCCTGAGCTGACGGTTAAAGCCTTCAATCGTGTTGGTCGTATAGATCAGCCGTCGGAGCGCCTGAGGAAACTTGAAATAGGTACTGAGATTTGCCCAGTTACCCCTCCACGACTGAGAAATCTTGGGGTATTTCTTGTCCCAGTCCAGTGTTCTGCAAACGTGTCTAACGCGTCCAAAGCAGCCGATTCATCTACCGCTGCATAGATTGCTTTCAAGTCAGCCATAAGTGCCTTCAAATCCTTGTAGG
>NZ_JAQEHY010000056.1:0-935 GCF_027665985.1 Butyricicoccus sp. AM78-15b2TA | reverse complement strand
GCGATTGTCCGCTTTGTACGCCAATGGCCCATAGAGGGCAGGTGCGGCGAATAGATAAGATCACTCCCTTCTAAAGCGGAACGAAATTAAGCGCCCTTTGTGTCTACTTCATATACATCGCAGACCTCATTGGGCTTGAGTTTCAGCCTTGCGGACAAGAATGCTTCAATATCAAAAGCGTTCTTGTCATCCGCGTCGGCAGTGTACTTGAAATTGGGGTGCTTGGTGATGTCGTACTTATCCGAAAGGAAAGGACGCACACCGCGCAGCTGGAGGATACACTTGCCTCCATCCATAACAGCAAGCTCATCCTGGCTCATCAGCTCTTTCCCCAATTTTTGATAGTTGAGTGAATGGGAGGTTTCCCGTCCACGGCTCTCTCCGGTATTGTAGGTGTCGATGGTTTCCTTGCCCAGCACGGCAGCCAGCTCTTTGAGGGTAGTCGGCTCTTTACCGCCCAGGAAGATGGAAGTATCCATGTTTCCGATAATGGTATCTGCGTTATCCTTATAGATCGCCTTGAGCTGACTCTGTGCCTGCAACACCAGACAGGCAGAGATTTCACGGCTTCGGATGGTGGCCACCAGCTTTTCCAGTTTCGGAATCTGCCCGATGTTAGCACACTCATCAATCAAACAGCGCACATGAACCGGAAGCCTGCCGCCATACACATCATCGGCCTTTTCACAAAGCAGGTTGAATAACTGGGTGTAGCACATGGAAATGAGAAAGTTAAAACTGTCATCCGTATCACTCATAATGAGGAACAGGGCCGTTTTTCTGTCTCCCAGCGTATCCAGTTCCAACTCATCGTAGGATGTAACCTCGCGTAGCTCCGCAATATCAAATACGGCCAGACGCGCACCGCAGGAAATCAAAATCGACTTAGCGGTTTTGCCAGAGACGAAAAGTCAAGGACTTTTTCATCAAATTCA
>NZ_JAQEHY010000055.1:438-1063 GCF_027665985.1 Butyricicoccus sp. AM78-15b2TA | reverse complement strand
GAAAGGTTCAAGTATTTCAGACTGCTCATACCGGCAACTGCCGCAGGAAAACCGCCGGTCAACTGATTTCCCATGAGGTTCAGCACCTCAATCTGGGTATTGCTCAAAATCGTGTCCGGTATCGTACCAGTGTACTGGTTATCTTTTAGAACCAGCGTTTTCAATGCGGGCATTGTACCAAACTCGGAAGGAATCGCACCTGCATAATCATTGCCGCCCAAGTCTACATTTTGCAGTTTCGGGAGCGTATAGAGCGCAGACGGAATATCTCCGCTCAAATGATTATCCGAGAGGAACAGATACCGCAATTCACTAAGTTCCCCGATTGCAGCCGGTATATGTCCGGTGATGTTCTGACCTTTTAGACCAATGCTCTTGATCTCCACAAGGTCTTCCGCTCCGGTGATGGTATCCAGTGTGCGCTGCTGGGCGTTCAGCAAACGCTCAATCTCATTGATGAACCAGGTCTGTCCATCACAGGCGGCAATAAACCGTTTGGCATATTCCGTCTGTGGGTTTGGCGTAAAGTCCGCTGCGCCTGCCGTGAGTGGTGCGTATAGCTGCAACAGCAAGGCTATTACAAGCAATACGCTGATTCGTGTGCGTTTCATTTTTCGATCGCTCC
>NZ_JAQEHY010000055.1:0-428 GCF_027665985.1 Butyricicoccus sp. AM78-15b2TA | reverse complement strand
TTTTTCGATCGCTCCCTTTCTTTTGCGCCCAAACAGTTAAAAAAGGGCGCAGTACCGCATGGATAGTAGTCCACACAGTATTGCGCTGTTTCTTAAAATGCGGGGACTGGTTAGGTAACTGGCTGTCATGCGATTGCAGAGCAATCGTTTAGACCCTATAGCTTTGCGCCGCAGAGTTTCCTCTGTTTTGCCATTTCTGCCATTCTCCTAAGAGTTTGGGTTTTTAGTTAATTAAATTGTACTAAGTTGCTTGGCATTTGTCAATTATTACTTTGTCAATTTCAACAAAAGTCCTTTTGTACTTAAACAAGTAATTGTTCAAAATTGCAGACTGCTTACGTCGGAAAGGGTCTACTGTTATAGACTTCAAAAGATTTCTCTCTGCGTTCGCCGCCGCGAGAATGGTGAGGGGGTGCTGCGGCTGTGGG
>NZ_JAQEHY010000054.1:0-1070 GCF_027665985.1 Butyricicoccus sp. AM78-15b2TA | reverse complement strand
CTTTTCCAGGGGCTGTCCATGCTTTTCGTACATAGCCAGCAGGAAGAAGGGCATCATGACCAGCATCATACACATGGCAGCCATGCTGTTTCCCGCAGGCTCACGGAGCCACAAGAACAGCGGTACGCCTACAAGCGCCCCGGCGGTAAAGCAGACCAGCTGCCTTCGGGTCAGATTGAACATGACCTTTGTTTTGACTTTTGTTAAGTCCTTGGGTACGGGTACATAAGCCAATGTAGAAACCTCCTTCCGTTTTAGTGTGCCTGAAAGACTGATTTGGCGAGACTGCCGGTTTTGAACAGCGTAAAACATAGCAGTACGGTGTAGCCCACGCAGCTCCAGATTGCCATGATGATGTCATCTTCCAGAGCGATGTTCTGCACCAGCACAGCATAAATTGCCACGCAGACGATAATGAGAAACGCCTGAAAGCCCAGCGCCAGCAGGGATCGGAGGTAATTCTGTCCCATACCGCCCCATTCTTTACCCATCATTGCAGCCATTGGAACGGGAGCCACCGAAGTCACAAGGTAGATTTCGATCATACGGCCATAAATAACGATAAAGATACAGATATATAACGCCCACATAGTAATGCCAATAAAGAGGGATTGGAACCACAGTCCGAACAGCGGTCCCAAATCCATTTCCATCAGCCTCGGTTCCAGATCGGTCATAACTGAGGAAATGTCAATGGACGCATCCGAATTGATAATCCCTGCCGCCTGCGCCACCACGCTCTGCGCCATATCAAAGACGCCCATCACGATATTCCATGTGTTTGTGACAATGAGGATGGCGGCAGCTGATTTGAACACCCACTTGAAAATCATCCAGGTATCCACATCATGCAGGTTGTTCTTGTCTGCAATCATCTGGATCAGGTCTACGGTCATCACGATAGCCAGAATCACACCTGCAATCGGCACCATGATGGAGTTGGACAGATTCTCAATCATGCTGAAAATACTGCCATTCCATCCCTGTGGGGTCTGGCCTACCTGTACGGATATATCCGCGACCTGCTGATTTACACTGTCAAACATCCCCGAAAGGTTGCTCATAATACC
>NZ_JAQEHY010000053.1:0-1468 GCF_027665985.1 Butyricicoccus sp. AM78-15b2TA | reverse complement strand
TCTGCATAAATGGCCATTCCCACAGGATCGTTGAACATACAACCGGACAGGTAGGCGTAAAACTGTGCCACCACATCAGACAGGATCTTCGCTTCGGTTCCTTCCAGAATCAGACCGCCCATGCCTTCCTTGGCACGGATGGCGCTCCAAATCTCTGCCAGACGGAGAAGCCCCACCTGACCGGTCTCATTCAGTTCGGCTGCCTGATCTGTCGCCGTGTGGCACTCACTTACCGCATCGGCCATGACCGTAAGCAGCTGGCTGCGCTGGGCATTTACCGCCCTGTCAAAAAACATCAACGGGTTTTGATTCAAAATGTTGGGGTTCATCATCATTCATCCTCCTTCTTTTTCAGTTCCTGGGGTTTGGTGGTCATAATGCGGTACAGCTCGGTACTCTTCGGGAAGTGGTCCACGAAAGGCAGAATTGTGGAGCCATAGAACAGCAGGCCCTCGCCCTCACTGGAGTGGGTCACATAGCTAAGCTGGTGCGTGGAAATGCCCAGCTGCTTGGCAAGTATCTGACGGTCTCCGCCTGCCTGGTTGAGCATATACACGAAGTCGGAGTTTTCAAAGATGTTCTCTACCTCGCGGCTGCTCAAAAGGTCTTTGACATTCTGGGTGATACCTGTCGGAATACCACCCCATTTACGGAATCGCTTCCAGATTTCCACTGTATAGGCAGCGGTCTGTTCCTCCTTCAAAAGCAGGTGCATCTCGTCGATGTAGTAACGGGTGGACTTGTGGGCAGCGCGGTTGATGGTAACGCGGTTCCACACCTGATCCTGTACCACCAGCATACCGATTTTCTTGAGCTGCTTGCCCAGTTCCTTGATGTCATAGCAGACAATGCGGTTGTTGATGTCCACATTGCTCTGGTGGTTGAACACATTGAGGGAGCCGGTTACATAGATTTCAAGGGCCGTAGCGATATACTGGGCTTCCTTTTCCTCCTGTTCCCGAAGCAGGTTATATAGGTCCTCCAAAACCGGCATATTCTCCGGGCGCGGGTCATTGAGGTAAGTCTGATAGACCAGGCGCACACAGCGGTCGATGATTGTTTTCTGCACCGGCTGCAAGCCCTCCTTACCGCCCACGATCAGCTCACACAAGCTGAGGATAAAATCAGACTTGAGGGACAGTGGGCTTTCATCATCCGAGTAGTCCAGGTTCAGGTCCATCGGATTGATGTAGTTGGTGGAGGTAGGCGAGATCTTGATGACCTGCCCATGCAGACGCTCAACAAGAGGTGCGTACTCCGCTTCCGGGTCACAGATGATAACATCATCATTGGTAAGCAAAAAGCAGTTGGCGATTTCTCGTTTTGCGCTGAAGGACTTACCGGAACCTGGTGTACCCAAAATCAAGCCGTTGGGGTTTTTCAGCAGCTTTCTGTCTACCATGATGAGGTTGTTGGACAGGGCGTTTATGCCGTAGTACAGAGCTTCTTTGCCGTTCTGGAATAATTC
>NZ_JAQEHY010000052.1:0-1580 GCF_027665985.1 Butyricicoccus sp. AM78-15b2TA | reverse complement strand
GGTATTATGAGCAACCTTTCGGGGATGTTTGACAGTGTAAACCAACAGGTCGCGGATATATCCGTACAGGTAGGACAGACCCCACAGGGATGGAATGGCAGTATTTTCAATATGATTGAGAATCTGTCAAACTCCATCATGGTGCCGATTGCAGGTGTGATCCTGGCTATCGTGATGACCGTAGACCTGATCCAGATGATTGCAGACAAGAACAACCTGCATGATGTGGATACCTGGATGATTTTCAAGTGGGTGTTCAAATCAGCTGCCGCCATCCTCATTGTCACAAACACATGGAATATCGTGATGGGCGTCTTTGATATGGCGCAGAGCGTGGTGGCGCAGGCGGCAGGGATTATCAATTCGGATGCGTCCATTGACATTTCCTCAGTTATGACCGATCTGGAACCGAGGCTGATGGAAATGGATTTGGGACCGCTGTTCGGACTGTGGTTCCAATCCCTCTTTATTGGCATTACCATGTGGGCGTTGTATATCTGTATCTTTATCGTTATTTATGGCCGTATGATCGAGATCTACCTTGTAACTTCGGTGGCTCCCGTTCCAATGGCTGCAATGATGGGCAAGGAATGGGGCGGTATGGGACAGAATTACCTCCGATCTCTGCTGGCACTGGGCTTTCAGGCGTTTCTCATTATCGTCTGCGTGGCAATTTATGCTGTGCTGGTGCAGAACATCGCTCTGGAAGATGACATCATCATGGCAATCTGGAGCTGCGTGGGCTACACCGTACTGCTATGTTTTACGCTGTTCAAAACCGGCAGTCTCGCCAAATCAGTCTTTCAGGCACACTAAAACGGAAGGAGGTTTCTACATTGGCTTATGTACCCGTACCCAAGGACTTAACAAAAGTCAAAACAAAGGTCATGTTCAATCTGACCAAGCGGCAGCTTATCTGCTTCACGGGCGGAGCGCTTATTGGCGTACCGCTTTTCTTTTTGCTCAGAAAACCTACCGGAAACAGTGTAGCGGCTATGTGTATGATGCTGGTTATGCTGCCCTTCTTTATGCTGGCTATGTACGAAAAGCATGGACAGCCCCTGGAAAAGATCGTGGGCAACATTCTCAAAGTAGCTGTGATCCGTCCAAAGCAGCGACCTTACCAGACCAACAACTTTTATGCCGTATTAAAGCGGCAGGAAATGCTCGATAAGGAGGTGTATGACATTGTTCACCGCAATAAAAAAATGGCTGCATCGGATGTTCGGAAAAACCGAGGAAAAAACTGTGCAGCCGGTAAAGACAAAGAAAAAACTGTCCCGCGCCGATAAGAAGCAGATCGAAGCGGCCATTGCCCGCGCTAACCGCACGGACAAAAAAGGAAAATCTGCGCAGGACAGTATCCCTTATGAACGGATGTGGCCGGACGGAATCTGCCGCATATCGGACAGCCACTACACAAAGACCATCCAGTTTCAGGACATCAACTATCAACTCTCCCAAAACGAAGATAAGACGGCAATCTTTGAGGGTTGGTGTGATTTCCTCAATTATTTTGACAGCTCGATTCATTTCCAACTGTCTTTTTTGAACCTTGCGGCATCGGAGGAGACCTTTGC
>NZ_JAQEHY010000051.1:0-1970 GCF_027665985.1 Butyricicoccus sp. AM78-15b2TA | reverse complement strand
GCTACCTAAATCTTTTTATTACTTTACCGCACATGAGCATTTGCGCCGGGGTTATCGTTGCCGTAGCCCTCAAGCAGATTGATTGCACCCCAGATGCCAAGACCTGCGCCCAGAGCGATAACGAGAGTCTGAAGAACGGTTACTGCGCTATTGAAAAATGCCATAATATTTTCCTCCTAAAATTTGAAATTGTTTTGAGAATAGAAAAAGCCCTCCGTACTACCGGCATCAAAACCGGACGGAAGGCTTAGTTTACGAGAATCTTTTCAAGGAACTCCTCGACGGTTATCACGCCAAGTTTCTGTTCCATTCTGCTTCTTGCATATTCAGTTTCACAATCATATATATCACCACCACCTTTCATAAGAAACAGCCAATACATTGACTGCAACAAATCTTCACGAGAAGCACAGATTGTCGGTGAAAAAACGACAGGTGAAACCTTCAGAACCTCTGCGAGTTTCGCTGTGGTTTCTGCATTAGGGGTTCGAGCGTTTTTCTCATACTGAGCAATACGGACATCCGCTGTTTTCTCGGAATACCCCATCAGGAGTCCAAGCTCTTTCTGGGTAAGGCGGCGAAATCGTCTAACGAACTTCAATCGCTGCCCAATAGAGGTATCCGTGATCCACCAAGTCATTTTTTTTACACCTCGCTTTCTGCAAATTCTCGATATACAACCTCATTTTTTGCTCTGCGCTTGCCTACGGCTTCACTGGGAGCAAGGTCAGGGTAGGTTGCCTGCACTTTCTGTCTGCTTCTGCGGACAGTTTCAAACCCCGGAAAGCTGCGTCTATCCAGTTCCTTCAAAAACACAGGAACCGTCATGGCATGAATGTCGATGCCACGCAGACCGGAATAGTGTTCCAGTACCATCAGGTACAAATGATTGTCGGTATTTCTTGCCTTGTGGTCGTGTTCCAAGATGTTCTTAACCAGGGCAGATACCGTTTTCAGATTTTCCAAACAGAAACCTCCTTAATCCGCATCGACTACCACAAACTCATCACCTGCCTTGAGCTTCAACCTTCGACTCAGAAACTGCTCAATGTTGAACTCATTTCTCTTATCAAAGTCTGATGTGTACTTATAATTGGGGTGCTGCGTCAGATCGTACTTGTCAGAAAGAAACGGTCTGACACCACGCAACTGCAAAATACACTTGCTGCCATCCAGAACCGCAAGCTCATCTACGCTCGCAAGGTCTTTGCCTAACTTCTGATAATTCAAGCCGTAAGACGGGCTGTTACCTCTGGTGTTGGAGGTGTTGTAGGTGTCGATAGTTTCTTTTCCCAATGCCTGATTCAGTTCTTTGAGCGTGGTTGGCTCAGAACCACCCAGGAAAATTCGGGAATCCATGTTGCCGATGATGGTATCGGCATTGTCTTTATAAATGGCTTTCAGCTGTGATTGTGCCTGGAGAACAAGGCAAGCCGATATTTCACGGCTTCGGATTGTCGCTACCAGTTTTTCCAGATTGGGAATCTGACCGATGTTTGCCATCTCATCAATCAAGCAGCGCACATGAACCGGCAGTCTGCCGCCGTACACATCATCTGCTTTCTCGCACAACAAGTTGAACAGCTGTGTGTAAATCATGGAGATCAAAAAATTAAACGTCGCATCCGTATCTGACATAATCAGAAAGAGCGCCGTTTTCTTATCTCCGAGAGTATCCAACTGCAACTCGTCATAGGCAGTCACATCTCTGACCTCCTGAATATCAAAAGGAGCCAGACGAGCGCCGCAGGAAATCAAAATCGACTTAGCGGTCTTGCCAGAGACGAAAAGTCAAGGACTTTTTCATCAAATTCACAAAGAAGTCACATTTTGCGGACTTCCTCACGGAGCATACGCTTGATTTTGTCCTCCATTGTCTCTTTTGCGGTCTGGCTGAAATGGACACGGACGATATAGGTGGTCTTGCCGATCTGCTTTCTGACAGTCGGGCAAGTGGCGGTGTTGGTTGC
>NZ_JAQEHY010000050.1:365-2101 GCF_027665985.1 Butyricicoccus sp. AM78-15b2TA | reverse complement strand
TGTCGCGAAACTACAGTTTTCTTAACACTTTCCGAAATATCCACAGTATATCTACCGATTTCAACATTTTGATTTGGTCGTGACACCAAAATGAAACCAAACGGATTTTAGATTTTTCAAATGGCTTCAAGAAGCTCTACTGCTGCAGCTTCTGCGGATTCCAACACATGAATATAGGTGTTATAAGTAACAGATATATTCGCGTGTCCGAGCCACTTGCTTACTACGGTAATCGGAATACCGGCGTTAAGTGCCTGTGTAGCAAAGGTGTGACGAAGCTGGTGAAGTGTGAACGGCTTGTCGATACCGGCATACGCCAATACGCGACGCAGAACACGGCGAAGCTGGTCGCTGCTCAGTGTTGTACCCTTGCGCGTTACCGCAACGGAATCGCTGACAATATCCATTTCACGATAGACAGCTTTCAGACTGTTCAAAGCGGCAATCGCTTTTGTGTTCAACGGCACAAAGCGGTTGCCGCTTGCCGTTTTGGTACACTTAATCCGTGCTTTCTTATGCTTGATACGCACGCCGTCCTTGTCGCGGTCGTAGACCATCGACAGATTTTTGTTCACCGTAACGATTCTGCTTTCAAAATCAATGTCAGACCATTTGAGTGCTAAAAACTCACCGCACCGCAAACCGGTATGCACCAGAAAGACCAATGCGTGTGCCTGCATGATACAGGGTCTACCATTTTTATTTTTCATTTCTGCAATCCGTTCGACTGCCCGCACTTCGTCGCTTTCCAGCGCAACAATTTCGCGTTCCGGTTTAAAGGTCGCTTTCTTCGGCATCTTGACATTGTGCATAGGATTCCGTGAGAGATCGCCCTCAGAATGAGCATAAGAAAAAATTTCGGAAAGAATGATATAAATGATTTTGACAACAGTGAGCGAAAGCGTCTGACTCTTTTCAACAAGCAGTTTTTGCAACTGCTCACTGTGAATAGACGCAAGCTGCATTTTGCCAAACGCAGGCTTAATATGCGTCAAATAAGCACTTTCGTATTTGTCGAAGCTGCTGTCCTCAATCGAGTGCAGCTTGAAAGTGTATAACCACTGGTCGGCGTAATCACCGAAACGCCTGCTTGTGCTTTTGACAAGACCTTTTGCAGCGTCCTTTTTGAGTTCGCGCAGCTTGCGCTTTGCTTCGGATTCGCTCTTAGCGTACACAACACACGGTTTGAGCATATTCACGCTCTTATACTTTGCTACCCAGCGACCGTCGTTTCGCTGGTATATACTGCCTTCTCCATACTTTCTTTTGGGTTTCTGTATTGCTGTAATCATCGTTTACTCCTTATGCTTGTAACGGTGATAGCACAGCCAACAACGCTAATATTATATCATAACAATCATAAAATTGTAAGCGGCATATTTACACTCCATACTGCCGTGAACAGTTTATTCACGCTCGTATTCTTACACTTGCCGATTGACTTACGACACCTCTCACCCGAATCCTATTCTGCCGGTGGGGAGTAGCCTTTTCCGCTGTTATCGCCACGCCGGTAGCTGACCGGCTGTTTTATCCAAGCGGCTTGTCGGTTGCCCGACACGGAAAATTCGTTACAGATGGAGCTTTATTCACTTTTCAAAGTCCAATTATATCCTCCTTTGCTTAGGCTGCTCATCTGGGTATTTGCGAAAGGTGATGAGCATGTAACACCGAAACCAAAAATAAAACACAAAAAAGTATGGAGTTTAGGCTTTCATCTTTGATTGGGATTCTAT
>NZ_JAQEHY010000050.1:0-355 GCF_027665985.1 Butyricicoccus sp. AM78-15b2TA | reverse complement strand
CTTTGATTGGGATTCTATCATACCGTATATACAAAATAAAGTCAATCGGGGCAGGAATTGTTCACATTTGATTCATAATTAAACTTTGGCACACAGAAAAGTTGTAAAAACGCAATGTTCTTGTTCTCGTAACACTTTACAATCGAACATTTGTTGCATAGTCCTAAATCGGCAGTTTCGGCAAAGCAAAAGTGGTCAAATAATTGACCACTTTCCGTAAAAATATTTTGGTTTTCCCAACAATTCGGGCAAATAAATTCCGAAATGCACCTGTACAGAACAGATGTACAGCGGCGCGTTAAGGGGGGAGAGGAACGAAACCCGCGCCGCCCGCGTCTTTCCTCTCCCCCTGCTG
>NZ_JAQEHY010000005.1:162029-218638 GCF_027665985.1 Butyricicoccus sp. AM78-15b2TA | reverse complement strand
TCGTATTAGAACTACAGTTTCGCCGACAAGCAGGAACGGACTGCAGGCCGTTCCAAAGTCGTCCGAAAGTTCCTCACGATGGTCGAAACTTTCTTCCTCCAGAAGTGTAAAAAGCCAGATACATGCTCCGGCTTTTTACGAATTTGCACAGCAAATTCTATTTCATGCGCGCTGCCGCGCGGCAGCGTCAGCATCGCGAAAACGGACTTTATTGATAGACTGAACCACCCGAACGAAATCTATCGTTCGGGTGGTTTTTAGTTATCCTCGAGCAGCAGAAAGCCTTTGTCCTTGAGCCCCTGAATTACGCGTTCGAGCGTTTTCTCATCCGTAGCGCGGATGGTGTGCAGGTGGATGCCGCCGGTCAGGTTGGACAGCGGCCGGGAGCCGGACTGCTGAATCTTCTCGTTAAACGCGTCGGCGTCATACCGCGAGAAAATGTGCAGCGGTGCACAGATCTGACCGTATACAGCGTGCTCGACCGTCACATCAATCACGGCTCCGCCGAGATCGACGACCGTGTATAGCTCCTCAAGCATGCGGCTGTTGTCGTGGTGGCTGACAATGTGTCGCTCCGCACAGGCCGGCGCCGAGGTGTTCTCCAGAATATATCCGCGCGGCGTAGCGAGCACGGCCAATCCGCCTGCACGCAGCAGCGCAACATCGCCTACAATAATCTGGCGGCTGACACCGCATTGCGCGGCCAGCGCGGTCGCCGATAACGGCCCGTTCGCCTGTGCAAGCAGGTGGGTGATTTTAGTGCGTCGTTCCGCAGCGTTCATGGTTAGTCACTCCTTACATCCTTATATGATAGCAAAAGTTGACGGAGTATGCAAGTGTCAAGATGGGAGAGATTATGCAAGGTAGGAGTGAGGAGGTAAGAGTTGAAGGATAGGTGTAATTCACAGGTGCCGTCCGCAGCCCCAGACGAACGAGTTGCGCGGTGCGAGCATCCCCCGGAGGACCCTCTCTTGCCCTTCGGGCAATTCACCTTGTGCCGCGCCTGCGGAGAGTAGCCGATATGTGTAGCAGTAAGGTATCTGTGAACTGCGAATATTTTACGAAACAAACGCAAGAGTAACCCGACTGCCGTTCCCCTTTTCGAAGCGGTCGCCGGTCTCTGGTATGCGCCAGACTAACAAACAAAGGAAACTGGAGTCCCAAGAGGATAGAAACCTTGGTGTCTATCCTTTTGGAACCCCAGCTAAGGGTTAGCACCTATTCCTAATTCGTTAGGCAAACAGCGCAAATAAAAATTATCTGCGCTGCACAATCTCATGCGGTCTCCCGCCCTCATACAGCTGTTGCCGAATCGCGGCAAACATCCGCTCTGCCATATCCAGATACCGGCGGACCTCCAGCTCATCAATCTCAAACGGCAGGTCGGTTGGATACCGCGTCTCAATATATAAATCGTTGAGCGCCGCACTCTCGTCCAGATATTCGGAGAACGCCTTCGAGTCCAGCTGGATCGCCTGACGGCACAGGTACGTCAGGTTGTGTCCGTCAAAATGCCGTCCGGTGCGGAACAGCAGATAGCCTTTCAGTGCCTTTTCAATCGCCTGCTGGCAGTGGAACGCGATGTTGTAATGATCGCCGCCGTAGGTCAGCAGCAGACGTGCGGCCTGCAGGTCGCACAGCGCCTTGTCCAGCCATTTGTAGTAAAAACAGCTGTCGGATGCACCTTTACGTCGCCTGGTCATAAATCACCTTGCCTTTCCGGGCGATCCATGCGGCATACGAGGTACTGTCCGTGCAAAGCTCCGCCCATTCCTCGGTGGTGTAAACGCTCAGACTGACGGGTACGGAAACCGTAATCGCCAGGTGCAGGTGTGTGCGCAGTGTGCGGCAGTTGGCGCTCTCCGGCACGATAACGCAAAGGCTGAACGCCTTGAGCTTGTCGGTTGCCATCGTACGCTTTTCCGCATACAGGATGATTTTGACCGGCTGGCACGCACCCAAAATGTCGCATACAGCCTGCTCGATCGCTTGCGTCATACCAATCCCTCCTTCGGGTCGGGCAGCGGCGAAAGCGTGGCAAGCGCCTCGAAGCGGGTTCTGCCATCGGCTTCACCGCGAATGTAACGTGCGCTGTCCGCCGTGCCGGTCAGCAGCGAAAGCGATTCGCCGCAGGCGGTTTCGGCGGTGTAGTTGACCTGCAGCTCGGAGACAAAACCCGGCTGCTTGTACAGATCGAGCGCGTCCGAGATCAGCTCGACCGCACGCACGTTGTTGACATGATTGTTGACATCCAGATCCGAATAACGGACCTCGTGAACATGATGCAGGCGCACGTTGTCACACGACAGCTTGGGCAGCGGCGCAAACAGCTCTCCGCGGGAGGTGTGCAGGTACTGCTCGGCTTCGGGAAATGCGCTCGGACGCACAATGCGGTGCGTCTCCGGGTCGAGCGTTACCCACATAGACTGTGCGTCGCCAACCGGCTTGTTATCCACAAAGAACGAGAAACTGCGGTACCAGCTTGCACCCTTGATGCCCGGACACCACGTTTCGCACCGCAGCCGCTCATACGGCAGCAGCGGACGTGTCAGCCGCGCTTTCATGCGCGAGAGTACCCACACGATCCGCAGATCGAGCGGACCGATATGCAGCGCTTCTGCGTGGACGGTCGCTGCGTCCTGCATAATATTCCACAGGAAGGACGGCTTGGCAATGCCGCGGTTGTCAATGTGGCTGTAATTCACCTCATATTCACGGGTGAGTAGATCGACCATGGGAATGCACCTCCGAAAAATGTGCGGTTAGCGGAACAGGGAAACGATAAAGCGGGAAAGCATATCCAGCAGGGTAGCCTGCCGCTGTGCTTCCTCCTGGGTGATGGTGCCGGAATTGTCGGTATCCGGCTTGGTGACCGGCTTATCCTTCGCGTAGTGCGCGGTCAGGAAGGCCGGACAGCCGTCGATGGACTCAAGAGAGGTATAGCTGAAAAATACCTCGCCCTGAATATCAATGCTGTCATCGAGCAGAGTAAGCTGACGCTCGATTTCATCCGTGCCGTACCAGGTATCACCGGGCTGCGCTTCCGCCGAACGGTATGCGCCGATGCCGATGTACAGCGCTACATCGCTGGTGGAAACCGCCTTCTGCCACCACTTGACGAGCGTCTGGAAGTCAGCAGGCTCAAAGCCGATCGACCAGTACAGCTGCGGACAGATATAGTCTACGGTGCCGGCGTTGATCCACTGCAGGGAATCGCAGTACAGCTCGCTGTATGAGGACTGCCCCTGCGTGTTGCTGCCCTTGGAGTTTGCGCTTTTGTTTTCCCAGATACCGGCGGGACTGACACCGAACGAGAGGTTCTTATCCAGCGTATGCAGTGTCTCATCCAGAGCAGCGATGAGTGTGTTGACGTTGTCACGTCTCCAGTCACCGATCCTGCTGAAATCCTGACCGTAGCGCTCGTAAGTCGCCTCATCTGCAAAATCCGTACCCGGATAGAAATAATCATCCAGATGAATGCCGTCTACGTCGTAATTCTTGACGATCTCAGCCGCACCGTCTACGACAAGCTGCTGCACCGCCGGAATACCGGGATCGAAGTAGTAGTTATCGTTGTACTTGATTACCCACTCCGGATGCTGCTTGGCCGGACTGGAATCCGGGATTGCGTTCCATTCGTCCTCGCCGTCAATCGTAATGCGGTATGGGTTGATCCACGCGTGCAGCTGCAGACCGCGCTCGTGCGCTGCGGTTACCCAGTAGCCGAGGACGTCAAAGCTGCCGTCCGGTGCCTGACCGGCCGTGCCGCTGACATAGCGGCTCCACGGGAACAGCTCGGACGGATACAGCGCATCTGCGGAAGGCCGCACCTGCAGGAAGACCGTGTTCAGGCCCATTGCGGCAATATTGTCCAGCTCGGTATCGGCCTCGGCCTTGAGCTGGTCGGCGGTCATGCCCTGCTCGGAGGGAAAATCAATATTATGTACGGACGCGACCCAGACACCGCGCATATCGTCCTTTGCGGGCTGAGCGGCGTAAGCGCCCGGTACCATCAGCATGGTCAGCGCCAGCACGATGGATAGAATGCGTTTTTTCAGCATGAAGAATCTCCTTTTATCCGGAAGCTGCTTTCATAACCATTGCATACCCTGCTTGCGAAAGCAGCTTCGCCAATTTGTTACCCTATATTATACCACAACCGATCGGGAAATTTAAGTACATAATGTGAATTCTGGCAGACAGGTGCGTTGACAGAAAAGGCTTTTCATTGTATGCTGAAATACAGACAGGGCAATACCGAATAATTGAACAAGAGCGATTTGTGAGCAAATTTTGCGTACTGACAAGACGCCGCTGCTTTAATTGTACGGTGTTGCCATAGAGTAAGAAGGAGAGCAAATCCATGCAGAAAAAGGTTTTAGCGCTGCACGATCTGTCGGGTTTCGGACGTTCGTCGCTTGTGCCGATCATTGCAGCGATTTCGGCGGCAGGACACCAGTGCGTGCCGCTGCCGACCGCATATTTTTCCACGCACATGGCCATTCCCGGCTGGGAAACGGTCGATCTGACCGGCGTTATGCCGCGTGTTATCGACCAGTACGACCGGTTAGGGTTACGGTTTGAGTCGGTGTACGCGGGCTTTCTCGGCTCGGCAGATCAGATCGACTGCGTGCGGGATGCCGTACTGCGGCTGAAATCCGAAAACGGCACGGCGTTCATCGACCCGGTGATGGGCGACAACGGTGAGGTCTACGCCACCTATACACCCGAAATGTGCACGCGTATGCGTGAGTTGTGCGAAATTGCGGATATCATCACGCCGAATACGACCGAAGCGGCTATCCTGCTCGACCGCGACCCGGCCTCCGCACCGCAGAACGAAACGGAAGCGCAGGAGTGGCTGCATGCACTTCACAGCCGCTACGGCGCACAGGTTGTGCTGACCGGCCTGGATTACGAGCCTGGGAAGGTCGGCTCCGGCTGTCTGTCTGCGGATGGCGGCACCATCAGTCTGCACGAGAGGATCGCGCAGTATTACCCCGGCACCGGAGACCTGTTTGCGGCGGTCGTGCTCGGCGCGCTGCTGAACGGCAGGGGGCTTGCCGATGCCTGTGCGCTCGCCGGCGAGTTCGTCAAGGACTGCATCGCCTACACTGCCGCGCAGCATACCGACCCTATGCATGGCGTGCAATTTGAAAAGCTGCTGCCGCGCCTTTTTTCTTGCCACGAGAACCGGACTGAGGTATAATATAGATAGATTCTCAGATATTCCCCGATAGGGGTGCGCTGTAAGAAAGGTGGTTTTTGTATGAAGCAGTCGATCCGCATCACCTCCCGTGTGAACAAGCGACTTTACGCGGACGCGATACCGGGGCATTTTGCCACGAATCATTCGCACATCAACTACTATATTGATATGTCCGAGATCAAGCACAGCATGGCAATGTCCAGAGAAGCCGCGCGCAGCATTGCATACCAGTTATCGTCCACCAGCATTGATACACTGCTGTGCATGGAAGGCACGGAGTACATCGGCGCATATCTCGCCGGTGAGCTGTCGAGCGTGGGCATGGGCAATGTCAACAGCGGCAAGGATATTTATCTTGTCGAGCCGGACAGTAATGTCAACGGTCAGTTTGTGTTCTCGGATAACCTGCGCCATATGATCGAGCACCGCAATGTGCTTGTGCTGGTCAATTCCGCATCCACCGGTCAGACCTTTTCGCAGGCGAAGGAGTGCGTCGAGTATTACGGCGGCCGCGTCTCCGGCTTTGCGGCGCTGTTCTCCAATATCAGCGAGCTGAGCGGCAAAAAGGTCGTCAGCCTGTTCTCCGGCGCGGATTTTCCGCATTACCAGAACTTTGTGCGCGGCAAAGCCTGCCCGGACTGTGCCGCAGGCACTCCGCTGGATGCAATCGTCACCCCGAGAGGGTACAATAAGCTGTAACAGGCAAGAGGAAAGCGTGTGCTTTCCTCTTTTTTTTATGCGTGCAGAATGGAGAATTGAAAATTGAGAATGGAAAATGAACGCGATGGTTTCTCTCGCCCTTCGGGCAATTCACCTTGTTGTCGCGTCTGCAGAGATGAAATGGTATGTGTAGCAGTATGGAATCTGACACTGCGAATAGGTAGAGAAATGGGCGCACTCTGTGCGCCCCTACGGAAGAAAAAATCCTCTGCCGTTCCCCATTTTCGAAGCGGTCGCCGGTCTCTGGTCTGCGCCAGACTATCTTAGGAAAGGGGTGATTCACAAGAGGGTGGAAACCTTGGTGTCTACCCTCTTGTGCCCCTGCCGGGCAGGCAAGATTTCGTTCGCTTCGCAAGCGCTCAACCACCGTCTGGCAGAGACTAACAAACAATACTGATAACCGAAACTTTGAAAAAGCAAAAGAGGAAGGTAAAAACCTTCCTCTTTCGTTTACTTTTTCAGAAATTCCGGCAGACGGCGGCGTGCCTCCAGACGATAAATCCGGTAGCCCTCCGCGGAGAACTTCTCCTCATACTCGGTCATGACATTGCCCTCAAAGTCCGAGTTATGCAGATCGAGTGAGATATTCTGAATCAGCCAGCCAAACTGGCAGATCTCCTGCAGACTCCACTCGAAAAAGCGCTGATTATCCGTCTTGAAGCACAGATCACCCTGCTGACGCAGGATTTCATCATATACTTCCAGATATGCACGCCACGTCAGGCGGCGCTTGCGCTGACGGTTGGGCGGCCATGGATCGGAGAAATTCAGGTAAATGCGGTCCACCTCACCGGGCGCGAATACCTCGCGCAGCTCAGCCGCGTCAAAGGATACGAACCGCAGATTGGGCAGCGGCTGCTGCTGGCAGCGCTCGGCTGCCATGATGAGCGCGCCTTCCTCGCGCTCGACCGCGATAAAGTTCACATCCGGGTGCTGCTCGGCCATGCCGATGGCAAAACGGCCCTTGCCGCAGCCGATCTCCAGATGAATCGGATTGTCGTTGCCGAACAGGGCGCGCCACTTGCCGCGTTTTTCCTTCGGCTCGAACGCCATAACGTCCGCACAGGCGGCAAATCGAACGTCCAAGTTTTTCTTTTTGCGCATTCTCATGCGTGATAAACCCCTTACATCAGTGTTATAGTACGGAAAACTGTCCTCAAACAGGACGAAAAAAGAGTAAGCTGCCGCAGAATACTTCGGTCTGCGGCACATCTTCTGCAATAATAGACATAATATTATACCACAGAGAGATAGTCGGGCACAACCGTTATCTCAGCCAAATTTACAGAAAGACCACAACTTTCACAAAAAATATGCAAATTTGCAGATAGTTCTTGGTTAAATGCTACATTTGTGCTATAATAACAACAGATCCACTGACAAAGGGAGAGAAGGATATGTTTAAGCGTTCCAGCGGCGTGCTTGCGCACGTCACTTCACTGCCTTCGCCGCACGGCGTGGGCACCATGGGCAAGACCGCCCGTGATTTTGTAGATTTTCTGGCAGCGGCGCATCAAACCTACTGGCAGGTGCTTCCGCTCGGTCATACCGGCTTCGGCGATTCGCCGTACCAGTGCTTTTCGGCAGCGGCGGGCAATCCGTATCTGATCGACATGGATCTGCTCGTTGAGGACGGTCTGCTCACCGCGGATGAGGTTCGTCAGGGCGACTTCAACGCTTCGGCGGATACCGCGGATTTCGAGCAGCTGGCCGATACCCGCTGGCCGCTGTTCCGCAAGGCATACAGCCGCGTGACACCGGAAATGCGCGAGGAAATTGCCGTCTTCACTGAGAAGAACAGCGAATGGCTGCCGGATTACGCGCTGTTTATGGCGCTCAAGGAGGAGAAATACCATCACATGCCGGTCTACATGTGGCCGGACAAGGATGTGCGCGACCGCAAGCCTGCAGCACTTGAAAAAGTGACGGAAGAACTGCGTGACGAGGTGGATTTCCGGATTTTCCTGCAGTATATCTTCTTCAAGCAGTGGACGGCGCTGCGCGAGTATGCCAACGAAAAGGGCATTCAGATCATCGGTGACATCCCGATTTACGTTTCTGCCGACTCGTCTGATGTATGGACGCATCCCAAGCTGTTCAAGCTAAAGCCCGACCGCAGCCCCAAGCTGGTAGCAGGCGTACCGCCCGATTACTATTCTGCAACCGGTCAGCTATGGGGCAACCCCGTGTACAACTGGACGGCGCACAAGGCGGAAAACTACGCGTGGTGGATCTGGCGCATGAAGAGCAACATGGCGCTGTTCGACGTGGTGCGTCTCGACCATTTCCGCGGTTTTGCCGCTTACTGGGAGGTCGGCGCGGACGAGGAGACCGCCATCAACGGAAAGTGGCGCAAGGGTCCGGGCATGGAACTGTTTAACGCCATCGAGAAGGCACTCGGTCCGGTGCCGCTCATCGCGGAGGACCTCGGCGTGCAGACCGATGAGGTCAAGAAGCTGCTCGAAGAAAGCGGTTTTCCGGGCATGCGCGTGCTGATTTTCGGCTTTACGCCGGATTACGACAACGAGCATCTGCCGCACAACTATAAGCCGAACAGCATCGTCTACACCTCGACCCATGACTCGCAGACCGTGTGCGAGCAGATCATGGACATCTGCTCCGAGCCGGAAAAGCAGTTTGCATACCGGTATCTGCGTACCTCGCACGCCGAGGCCATGGGCTGGAGTGCCATCAAGTGCGTATGGGCGTCCTCGGCGAACATCGCTATGACGACCCTGCAGGATCTGCTCTCGCTCGGTGCGGATTCCCGCATGAATACGCCTGCCACCATCGGCGGCAAAAACTGGCGCTGGCGCGTGCGCGCGGAAGCGCTCAACCCGACGGTTTCGTCCATGCTCGGTGAAATTACCAAGACGTATATGCGCGGGTAAGAAAATGTGCTATAATGATACCGCATCACGGGATTCTGTGGTGCGGTATTCTATTTTCACGGACAAGAAAAGGACGAATATGTATGAAAATTACAACGGCCATTTTTGATTTGGACGGTACGCTGCTCAACACGCTCGGTGATCTGTGCGACAGCGTGACCTATGCCGTCGAGAAGCATGGCTTTCCGCCGGTGAGCATGGAGCAGACGCGCATCCGTATCGGCAACGGCGTGCGCAAGCTGGTCGAGCGCAGCATTTCCGAGGAGAGCCGCACGGATGAGATGATTGACACCTGTCTGGCGGATTTCCGCGCGTTCTACGGCGAGCACATGATGAACCGCACGCATCCGTATGAGGGCATTGTTTCGGTGCTCGAAACGCTCAAGGAGAACGGCGTGACGGTCGGTGTGCTGTCGAACAAGTACGATTCCGCTGCGAAAGCGCTGATTGAGCACTATTTCGGCGATCTGGTGTGCATTACCTATGGCGAACGCCCGAATATCCCGCGCAAGCCCGATCCGACGAGTGTACTCGGACTGCTGGATGAGCTGGGCGGCGATAAGGAAACGACCCTCTACATCGGCGACAGCGCGACCGATATGCAGACCGCAGTAAACGCAGGACTGACCGCCATCGGTGTTGCCTGGGGATTCCGCTCGGCGGAGGAACTGCGTGCATCCGGTGCGGACGCGCTCGCATATGAGCCGAGCGATCTGCTGCCGCTGTTCGCGTACGGCGTGCCCGATGTGAGCAAGGCGGAGAAGGCTCTGACCGGCTACGGCTTCGGTTTCCACTATTTTGCAACAAAAGACGAGGCGGTTTCCTACCTGAGAGACACCTGTGCAGGCAAATCCGTGTCGATGGGCGGGTCAATGACGATGAAGCAGCTTGGTTTTCCGGAGAACTTTGCGGACAGCACGGACGCGCACTGGCATTGGATCGACAAGGGCATGTACTGCCAGACGCCGGACATTTACCTTTCTTCAGCGAACGGACTGAGCGAGACCGGCGAGATCGTCAATATAGACGGCAAGTGCAACCGCGTGGCGGCCACGCTGTTCGGACCGAAGCGCTGCATTTTCGTGTGCGGCGTGAACAAGCTGCGTCCCGACCTGCAGAGCGCCATCGAGCGGGCAAGAAATATTGCCGCTCCGCTCAATGCCAAGCGGCTGAATAAAAAAACACCTTGTGCAGTGGACGGCAGGTGTCACAACTGTGAAAGCCCGGAGCGTATCTGCCGCGCCATGGTCATTCATATGGGCGTGCCGAGCGGATTTGAAAGCTGTGAGGTCGTGCTCATCGGCGAAAAACTGGGCTTCTGACAAAAAGAAAACCGTGTATTTCATTTGAAATACACGGTTTTTTGTTAAATGAGCACCTCGAACACCCATACCATCAGCGGCATGGTGAGAATAGAAAACAGCGTTGTGAGCACATACAGTGCGCTGGAATACTCAGCATCGCGGTCATAAAGCTGCGCCATCGAAGTAACCGTAGCGCATGCAGGCGTGATGCACGCGAGATACACGGTCAGCAGAATGCTGTGTCCATCCGGAATCCAGTTTGCCGCATCGATGACACGAAGCAGCAGTACCGTGATAATCGGGCAGATAATCAGCCGCAGCAGCACAGGAACATAATGCCGACGGCGCATAAACAGCTGGCGGAGCGGCGTGTCCGCAATGACGATACCGGCCAGCAGCATACCGATCGGGCCGACCATCGCGCCGAGCTGAGAGAACAAATCGTTCACCAGACCGGGCAGCGGCAGCCGCAGGATGAACAGTGCACCGCCGATCAAAATGGCGATGATATTGACATTGCCGATGATCTTTTTCCACTCGAAGCCGCGCGTACCGCAGAGCAGACTGCGGCAGTGCGTCCACAGGAGAACCTGCTGCACCACGAGGAACGCGCAGGAATAGATCACATAATCCTCGCCAAGCAGCGCCCGCACCAGCGGAATGACCAGAATGCCCGCATTCGTGTAGATGATGCAGGTGCGCTCGATCACATCCAGCCGCAGCGGACGGCGCAGCAGCCGCGCCAGCAGAAGAAGCAGCGCGTGCAGCGCAATCGCCAGTACAAAGGCGTACAGCAATCCGGTAACAACGGCAGGAGAGTAATCCACCTGAAAGGCGTTGATGATGACGCACGGCATGACCGCATATATCATCACGACCGACAGCACGCGGCTGTCCGCACTTTGGAGCAGCTGGGCCTTGACGAGCACGCAGCCGATCAGAAGAATGAGAAACAGCTCGGCAATCTGCTGTGCTAAAATAAGACTGATTTGCATAATATCACTTTCACAGCAAAAAGAAGAGGGAAAAGTGGAGAGCACACCGCAGCCGATGTTCTCTCCACTCTTCATTTGAATTGTATTTAGAACAGACCGGTGATCTTACCGTTGCTGTCTACGTCGATCTTCTCCGCAGCCGGAACCTTGGGCAGACCGGGCATGGTCATGATCGAGCCGGTCTCTACAACAACAAAGCCTGCACCGGCAGCCAGACGAGCGGTGCGCACGTTGACAACAAATTCGGTCGGGCGGCCGAGCAGCGATGCGTCATCGGAGAGCGAATACTGCGTCTTTGCAACGCAGACCGGCAGGTTGCCGTAGCCCATCTCGGTGATGTTTGCCAGCTCCTTCTTTGCGGCAGGCGCGATGGTCACGCCGAGTGCACCGTAAATCTCCTTGGCGATCTTGCGGATCTTGTCCTCGAGCGGGAGCGAATCCTCATACAGCATGTGGAAGTCGGCCTTGCCCTCGTCGAGCACAGCCAGAACCTCGTCGGCCAGCGCCTGACCGCCTTCGCCGCCCTTGGCAAATACCTCGGAGAGTGCTACACGCACACCGCGCTCGGCACAGTGCTCGCGGATGAAATCCATCTCCTCGTCAGTGTCGGTCGGGAATGCGTTGACGGCAACAACGACCGGTACGCCGAACTTCTTCATGTTATCCAGATGTGCATCCAGATTGCAGATACCGTGCTTCAGCGCATCCATGTTCGGCTGGTTGAGATCAGCCTTGGCTACACCGCCGTTGTACTTGAGCGCGCGGACGGTTGCAACCAGTACGATGCAGTCCGGAGCCAGACCGGCCTTGCGGCACTTGATGTCCATGAATTTCTCTGCGCCGAGGTCAGCGCCGAAGCCTGCCTCTGTGATGGCGATATCACCCAACTTGAGTGCCAGCTTGGTTGCCTGCACGCTGTTGCAGCCGTGTGCGATATTGGCGAACGGACCGCCGTGCATCAGGCAGGGCGTGCCCTCGAGCGTCTGAATCAGGTTGGGCTTGATGGCATCCTTCATCAGTGCCGTCATGGCGCCCTCTGCATGCAGGTCGCGGGCGTAGATCGGCTTGCCGGCGTAGCTGTATGCCACCAGAATATCACCGAAACGCTTTTTTAGGTCGTCCAGATCAGCAGCCAGACACAGGATAGCCATAACCTCGGACGCTACGGTGATCATGAAGTGGTCCTCGCGCGGCACGCCGTTCACCTTGCCGCCCAGACCGATGGTGATGTTGCGGAGAGCACGGTCGTTCATGTCCATTACGCGGGTGAATACAATACGGCGCGGATCAATGTTCAGCAGATTGCCCTGCTGCATGTGGTTGTCCAGCATGGCGCACAGCAGGTTGTTTGCTGCCGTGATGGCGTGCATATCGCCGGTAAAGTGCAGATTGATGTCCTCCATCGGAACAACCTGCGCGTAGCCGCCGCCTGCCGCGCCGCCCTTGATGCCGAATACCGGACCGAGAGACGGCTCGCGCAGTGCGATAATCGCGTTTTTGCCCTGTTTGCACAGTGCCTGACCCAGACCGACCGAGGTCGTGGTCTTGCCCTCACCGGCAGGCGTCGGGTTGATGGCGGTAACGAGGACCAGCTTGCCGTTTTCCTTTTCCTTCACCTTGGTCCACACGTCTGCGGACAGCTTTGCCTTGTACTTGCCGTACAGTTCCAGATCATCGGCATCCAGACCGGCAGCAGCGGCAACCTCGGTGATCGGGCGCATCTGACAGCCCTGTGCGATTTCAATATCGGATAACATGAAATTCCTCCTCTATTTTGCAGCGGGTAACATAATATATTCATTATATCAATACTTCGTCCGGTTTTCCATACAAGCACGCGAAAAATTTGCCGAAATTGTTACTCGCAAAGAGGGGTGTGTTGTGGTATCATATAGAAATGTAATTGAGGATGGGAAATGAGTGTGGCAGTGCAGAGCACTGCAATTTAATTCCGCCGCTTTGCGGCGATACCTTAATTTCCGATGCTCAATTCTCAATTTTACATTTTGAAAGGGAGGGGTTTGATGGACACTGCTCGTTCCATTGTACACTCTGTTACGCATTATATCAAAAACACCGACCTGTATCTGATGCTGCTGGGACTGGTCTGCTCGATCTACGGCATGCTCCTCATTTACTCGGCAACGCTCAATCCGGTGACGGCGCTGGACGGCTCGACGAAAAACCTGTATGTACAGGGTGCCGCGATCATTCTCGGTCTGGCGGCGTTTGTCGCGCTCAGTCTGATCGACTTGGAAAATCTGGGCGACCTATGGAAAATATTCGTGATTGGCAACATTCTGCTGCAGTTTCTGCTGTTTACGCCGCTCGGCACCGAGGTCAACGGCCAGCGTGCATGGCTCAATCTGGGCGTGACAAGCCTGCAGCCGGGTGAGCTCGGCAAGCTGATCTTCATCTTCACGATTGCCGCGCACATGACCGAAATACAGGATCATATCACCGAATGGCGCGGACTGGTTTCGGTCGGTCTGCACACGCTGGTAATGATGGGGGCGGTCGTGCTCTCGTCGGGCGACACCGGCATGGCGATCCAGTACCTGATGATCGCGGTTATCATGCTGTTCTCGGCCGGTCTGCCGCTCAAGTGGCTGGGCATTGCTGCCGGAGTCGGTATCGCAAGCGTGCCGATCCTGTGGAATTATGTGCTCAAGGATTACCAGAAAACGCGAATCCTCGTGCTGTTTGACCCGTCCATTGACGTGGAGCAGTCCCGACAGGCGACCTACGGCAAGATCGCCATCGGCTCGGGACAGTTTACCGGTCAGGGCTGGACCAACGGCACGATGACCCAGATGCAGTATGTGCCGGAGAACCAGACCGACTACATTTTCTCGGTCGCCGGCGAGGAACTGGGCTTCCTCGGCTGCCTGCTCATCATCATTCTGCTGATGGCGCTGATCATCCGTTTGTTTTATGTGGCGTACCGCGCCTCTACGCCGTTTTCGGCGCTGATTGCGGTCGGTGTAAGCGGCATGCTGCTGTTCCAGACCTTTATGAATATCTTTATGAATGTCGGTCTGCTGCCTGTCATGGGTCTGACGCTGCCGTTCTTCTCCTACGGCGGTACGTCGATCGTAACCATGTTCGCCGCGCTTGGCATCGCCGCCGGCGTGAGAATGCGGGAAAAGCCAAGCTGGCTGCAAAACTGATAGGGGCATCCCGCCCTGCGCATACATTGAAAATGCCAGAAAGGATTTTGTAAAATGACCAGACAACAAGCATGGGAGCTTCTTTGCAGGTACAACGCAGAGCCGTTCCATTTACGACATGCGCTGACGGTTGAGGGTGTCATGCGCTGTTTTGCGGAGCAGCGCGGCTATGACCCGGAATTCTGGGGCATTGTCGGTCTGCTGCATGACATTGATTTCGAGCAGTGGCCGGAGCAGCACTGTGTCAAGGCATCTGAGCTGCTGCGCGAAGGCGGTGCAGACGAGAGCATTATTCACGCGGTATGCAGCCACGGATGGGCGATTTGCGTGGACATCAAGCCGGAGCACGAGATGGAAAAGCTGCTGTATGCAGCCGATGAGCTGACCGGCCTGATCGGTGCGGCGGCGCTCATGCGCCCATCGAAAAGTGTGCAGGACATGGAGCTCAAGAGCCTGAAGAAAAAATACAAGGATAAAAAGTTCGCGGCAGGCTGCTCGCGTGAGGTCATCGAGCGCGGCGCGGAGCTGTGCGGACTGACGCTCGAGGAACTGTGGCAGCAAACGCTGGATGCCATGCGTTCCTGCGAGGATTCCATCAACAGGCAGATGGAAGAGATTTAACGAAATATTGCACTTATATGGAATAATCGGGGCATTTGTAATATTACAAATGCCCCGGTTTCGTCATCTTTCGTTGAAATGTACCCTGTTTTGTGGTAAAATACCATCAAGAGTGTCCGCAGCGGGCATGCAGGAAAGCAACCCATCGGCGAAACAGCATGGAGGTTCAAGAATGCGTTTCAAACGAATGATCGCGGTATTTCTGAGTGCGGCGATATATATGACAGCGGGTGCGGCGGCCGCAGAATTGCCGCAGGATGCTGTGGAGGCAGAAACCACAGCCGTCACGACCGAGACTGCCGCCGAGCGGGATCTGACACAGGATCTGCCGCAGGCGAGAGCGGTCGTCAGCGCGGCAAAGACCACGCACGCGTTTCAGCTCAACGGCAAGGCGGTGACCAATCCGCAGGCGTACTTAATTAACAAGTATAATTATTTCAAGCTGCGTGACGTAGCCTATCTGCTGCGCAACAGCACCGCAGAGTTTGAGGTAGGCTGGGAGAAATCCACCAACGTCATCACCCTGACGACCGGCAAAAATTACACCGCGGTCGGCGGAGAGCTGAATACGGCGGCACTGTCCAGCGCGGCAGGCAAACCCACTACGGCTATCGTCAAGGTGAACGGCAAAAAGGTTTCGTTTGACGGTTACATCATCAACGGAAACAACTACTACAAGATTGCCGATATGGCGGCTGCACTCGGCTTTACGGCGGATTATGACGTACCCAGCCGCACGGTTTCGCTTAAAACCCCGACACCTGCACCGATTCCGGCTTCGTTCACGACCGGCGTGTACCGCGTTAACGTCAATTCGGCGCTGACCGTGCGCAGCGGTCCGGGCAAAACCTATTCCGAAGTCGGCGAGTACGCCAAGGATGCTCTGGTTATCGTGGACAAGCTGTCGAACGGCTGGGCGCACCTGCTGGACAGCGCAGGCGGCAGCGGCCGTTACTGCAGCGCGGATTATCTGGTTCGCGTAAGAGATTACAATGCGGCGGTCGATAAGCAGACCGAGCCGACTATCTCCAAGCCGAGCGCACCTTCGACGCCGAGTACACCGGCGACTCCTGACGAGCCGACGACGCCGACTGAGCCGACAACGCCGGATACGCCCGCCGAGACGTTCACAAGCGGCGTGTACCGTGTAACCGTGGACTCCGAGCTGTCTGTCCGCTCGAGCCCGAGCACCTCCGGTACGCTGGTCGGCGTGCTGAAAAACGGCGCGGAAATCGCGGTTGACAGCATCAGCAACGGCTGGGCACATATTATGGATAACGCTTCGGGCAGCGGCCGCTACTGCAGTGCGGCTTACCTGACGCGCGTGCGCGACTACGTCAGCGGCGACGAGGATAACGATCCGATACAGCCGCCGCGCACCTCGCACATTGATGGCGTGATGACGGTCATTATCGACCCGGGTCACGGCGGCAGCGATGTCGGCGGGAACAACGGCGGTTCGCTCGATGAGAAGCATGTCAACCTGTATGTGGCGCAGTACCTCAAGCAGTACCTTGAGGCAGCCGGTGCAAAGGTTATCATGGTGCGCGATACCCTTGAGGAAGGCAGCGAGCTGACGCTGCGCGGCGCTGTTATGAAACAGTATGCGTCCTCGGCGGACCTGTTCTTTAGTATCCACCACAATGCAGCCAACACCACTGCACGCGGAGCGGAAATTCTGGCGCAGATTGCGGACAAGAACGGCGGCCCGACCAAAATTCTGGCGCAGGCGCTGCTCGACGAGTACGAAAAGCTGGGTGTTCCGATTCGCCAGATCGTGTTCCGCGAGGGCAGCCACGGCGATTATTATTACACCAACCGTGCAGCGGCGGCGCTGAATATTCCGGCGCTGACGAGTGAATTCTGCTTCATTGATAACGAGGAGGACCAGAAGTTCATCGACAGTGATGAGGACTGGCAGAAGCAGGCGCGTGCACAGCGCAATGCGATCCTGTATTATTTCACACAGGTGCAGTATTAAGGCAATACCGCATAATTTAAGCGGCGGTGCCTTAAGTAAACTATAAGTTGACCGCGTCGTTTACGGCGCGGTTTGCTTTGAAAAAAGGAGATATTTGTTATGACAGAACGGGCAAAACTGGCACAGGATTTTCACAATCAGGGCTACAACTGCGCGCAGGCGGTGGTCTGCGCGTACTGCGATCTGGCTGGTCTGGATAAGGAGACCGCCTATAAAATGTCGGAAGGCTTCGGCTTCGGCATGGGCTGCATGGAGATGTGCGGCGCGCTGAGCGGTGCGTTCATGCTCGCGGGCATGAAGAACAGCGCAGGATTGGATCAGCCGGGCACGACCAAGGGTCAGACTTATAAGGTCACGAAAATGCTCAAGGAGAAGTTTGAGCAGAAGAACGGCGCGTATCTGTGCCGCGACCTCAAGGGCGTAGCCGACGGCAATGTACGGCGCTCCTGTCCGGGCTGCATTGAGGATGCGTGTGAGCTGATTGAGGAATACCTCACGAAATAAAAAGAAAATCCCTTTCTCGACTGAGAAAGGGATTTTTTGTGCAATTCGGAGGGTAGCGGCAGGGTGAGGTCACCCCGCCCTACGGTATGTCGTGTGATTATGGTGTATGCGGCAAAACATTTGGCAGAATGTATCGGGGAGGGCGGGATGCCCCATCCCGCCGTTCCACAGAGAATCTGCACGATAACAAATCAAAACTTACAGATTAAACACAATGCCGCATACCGCGCCGATTAGGATAAACACGATCGGGTGCAGCTTTTTGAGCTTCCAGATACCGAGCGACAGCACGAGAAAAATCATTATCGCCGGAACATTGATGACCGAACCGAGACTTGCAATGCCTGACCAGTTTTCCGTATGCAGCAGCGCTGCGACAAACACCTCAAGCATTGCACCGAAGATCAGACCCGCGGACGCCGGACGCAGGCCGTAAAAGCCGTTCTTGACCAGTGGAGAGTCGCGGAACTTATCAAGCGCACGCGACACCAGAATGATGATGATGACCGACGGCAGCACAAGCGAGCAGGTCGCCATGAGGGCACCGGGAATGCCGGCCGCGTGGAAGCCTGCATACGTTGCCGAGTTGACACCCATCGGACCGGGTGTGGATTCGGAGACTGCGATCATGTCCATCAGATCGTTCGGCGTGAACCACGGATACCGCAGCGAAATCTGCTTGAGGAAGGGCAGGGTCGCCAGTCCGCCGCCGATGGCGAACAGACCCGCCTTGAAAAATTCGTAAAACAGCTGAAGGAAGATCATGCGCGTCTCCTCCTGATCATGCCGATAGCGATACCGGCAATGGCGGCCACAATGACCATCACAACCGGCGATACGCCGAAGAAGGCGACAGCCGCGAACGTAACGAGCAGGATAACGCTGGTCGGCACGTCAACAACGCCCTTTTTCGCCATTTTCCACACGGACTGCAGCACGAGCGCGCAGACCGCGATACGGATTCCGGCAAATGCGTGCTGCACGACAGCGAGATGCGCAAACTGCTGGATAAATGCGGCGATAATCGTGATAATAATCAGCGATGGCGTGATCATGCCCGCCGTGGCGGCAATGCCGCCGAGAATGCCGTGCGTCTTGTAGCCGATGAACGTGGCGGTGTTCACCGCGATAACGCCCGGGGTGCACTGACCGATGGCGTAGTAGTCCATCAGCTCGTCCTCAGTTGTCCAGCGGCGGTTTTCAACGACCTCGCGCTGCAGAATCGGCAGCATGGCATAGCCGCCGCCGAATGTGCACACGCCAATCCTTGCAAACGTGAGGTATAGATCAAGGTAAGAATTCAAATGATACAGTCCTTTCGTCAGGAGATAACTTCAATAGTATACACCCGTTACCGAAAAATGAACAGAATAATCCTGTTAAGAGAATGAAAAAAACGCTCAAAGCAGCAGCTCCAAGCGTTTTCTGTTTACTTTGCGGGAATGACCTCCAGCCAGTAGCCGTCCGGGTCGGAGATGAAATAGATGCCCATTGCCGGATTTTCAAAGCAGATGCAGTCCATTTCCTTGTGCTTTGCGTGCGCGGCATCGAAATCATCCACGCGGAAGGCAAGGTGGAACTCGTTGTCACCGAGGTTGTACGGCTTGTCCCAGTCGCGCAGCCACGTCAGCTCGAGCAGATGCGGCGTTACGCCATCGGTCAGGTATACAATAATGAAGCTGCCGTCCGGTGCGTTGATGCGGCTGGATTCGGTCAGACCGAGAGCCTCCTTATAAAAAGAAAGCGAGCGGTTCAGATCGCGGACATTAAAATTGTTGTGTGCAAACGAAAATTGCATAATGATATCCTCCTGATTGCGAATCTACGGTTACTGTACCATGAAGCCGCAGAAATTGCAAGCGGACGGCGAAAAGATACAAAACCGGTTTGCATTTAGTGTTGAAATTTCTACAATGGCTTGCTATAATTAGGTTGAATATTTGCGTCCAAAAAAGGAGGCAGGGGTTTGAAAAAGAGATTACAGAAGATGCTGGCTCCCAACAGCGTAATGTTTTATGTGCTGTTTTTCCTGTTTGCAGTCGTGGGACTTTATTTCTCCCGCGTGTACGGTGCGGCAGGTATTGTGGTGTGCATCATCCTGCGGATTGTTTCGCTGCGCATGAATGCGGCACGGCGGCGGCAGGTGCAGGAGCTGATGAACAACATCGAGGTAGATGGCGGAGAGATCCGTCCGGCGGTGACACGCTCGCCGCTGCCGACAGCTGTTGCGCTGGCTACCACGGGCGAGATCGTATGGGCGAATGACGCATTTGCGGAAATCAGCGGTCGGGGGACTGCGGTAAGCGGCGTTCGCATGGGCGAGATCGCACCGACGTTTGAGACCGGCTGGCTCATCAAGGGGCAGACCGCGTTCCCGGGAGAGCTTGGCATCGGCAAGCGGCAGTACCATGTATTCGGCAGTATGGTGCAGAGCGGTGCGGGACAGCTGATGATGCTGCATTTCATCGACTGCACCGAGTTTGTCCGTCTGCGGGATGCGGCTGAGACTACCCGTCCGGCTATCGCGGTTATCGCGATCGACAACTACGAGGAGCTGGTCAAGAACACCACCGACTCGGAAAAATCCAACATTCTGGCGGGCATTGATAAACGTCTGTTTGCCTGGGTGAAGGACTCGAGCGCTGTACTGCGCAAGTACGACCGCGACAAGTATATCTTCGTGATCGAAAACGCCGAGCTGGACAAGCTGGTCGCGCGCAAGTTCTCCGTTCTGCAGGAGGTGCGCGAAATTGAGAACCACGAGGGCGTTGTAGCTACCCTGTCCATCGGTATCGGACGCGACGGCGAAACGCTTGCGGAAAGCTATCAGTTTGCCGGACTCGCTGTCGACATGGCGCTGTCCCGCGGCGGCGACCAGGCGGTTATCAAGAATAAATTTAACTTTGCCTTCTTCGGCGGATTGAGCGAGGAAGTCGAGAAGCGCACCAAGGTCAAGAGCCGCGTGGTTGCAAACGCACTCAGCCAGCTGATCCGCGACTCGTCTCAGGTGCTGGTCATGGGCCACAAGAACAGCGATATGGACGCCATCGGCGCTGCTGCCGGTATGGTCTGTGCCGCGCGTGTCAAGGGCAGACCGGTGCACATTGTTGTGGACCGTCAGCACACCATGGCAAATGACCTGATCGAACGGCTGGAAACCCAGTCTGAGTACAAGGGCGTGTTCATCAGCGCCGAGGATGCGATGATCGCGTGCGATTTCAACACGCTGCTTATCGTGGTGGACGTAAACCGTCCCGGCTATGTGGAGAGCGCGGCGCTGCTCGAATCCATCAACAAGATCGCAGTCATTGACCATCACCGCCGTGCGGCGGATTATATCGAGAATGCAGTCGTATCCCTGCACGAGCCGTATGCGTCGTCCGCATCTGAGCTGGTCAGCGAGTTGCTGCAGTATCTTGTGCCGACCAGCGGCATCCTCACCTGCGAGGCGGAAGCCATGCTGGCAGGTATTTATCTGGATACCAAGGGCTTTGCAACGCGCACCGGTGTCCGCACATTTGAGGCGGCAGCGTATCTGCGCCGCGCAGGTGCGGAGTCGAGCGATGTCAAGCGCCTGTTCCAGTCCAGCTTTGACCAGTATATGGAGCGTCAGAAGCTGATCTCGTCCGCGCGCAACTGCGGTCAGGGCGTTATCTTCGCTATCACCGGCGAGGAGGTAGACCGTATTGCGGCCGCACAGGCAGCAGACGAGCTGCTGTCCATCATCGGCACACATGCAAGCGTTGTTGCGTTCCGCAGCGGCAATGATATGGCGGTTTCCGCTCGTGCGGCAGGCCACGTCAATGTGCAGCTGCTGATGGAGAGACTCGGCGGCGGTGGCAACCATTCGGCGGCCGGTGCACAGCTGAAGAATACCACGCCGGAGGAGGCCGACAAGCTGATCACGGATGCCATTCGCGGCTACTTCGACGATCAGCGGACCGAAAAGCAGGACGATAATAAATAAAACCGAAAAGCAGGCGAAGCTGTTCGCCGCATTCGATATAGCAAACACAAAAGGAGTAATCACCATGAAAGTAATTCTCAAGGCCGACGTTAAGGGCAAGGGCAAAAAGGGCGAGCTGATCGAGGTCAGCGAGGGCTACGGCCGCAACTTCCTGATGCCGCGCGGTCTGGCAGAGCCGGCAACCGCGGATAACCTGAACGTCAAGAAGGCGCAGGATGAGGCACACGCACGCAAGATCGCACTTGAGCAGCAGGCGGCCCGCGAGGCAGCCGAGAAACTCAAGGAGAGCCCGGTAAAGGTTCCGGCCAAGGGCGGCACGGGCGGCCGCCTGTTCGGCGCTGTTACCTCCAAGGAAATCGCTGAGGAGCTGAACAAGCAGTACGGTCTGAACGTACCGAAGCAGAAGATCGTGCTCGAGGAGCCGATCAAGACCTTCGGTGTACACCGTGTAAAGGCAAAGCTGTATCAGGATATCGCAGGCGAGATTCTGGTGCAGGTAGTCGAGGCCTAACCTGCACCTATAGGGGGTATCCAATACCCCCTATATACGCCGGTCGGTTCCGGAGAAACCGACCGGCGATACCCCCGGACGCGCCCCAAGGGCGCTGGGTCGGGGTGTAAAAAGTCAGGCGCATGTCCTGACTTTTTACGGACACGGCAATGCCGTGTCCTATTTCATGCCGTGCGTGGAACGCACGGTCGCTGCGGCGGGACCAAGATGCTCGCCGTACCATTCGGTACGGCTGCATCTGAGGTTGCGCTTTGCAAGCAAAGCGGGATTTAATTGACGCAGGCGATGCCTGCGTTGTCATTTTTTGTTCCTCATTCTCAATTCTCCATTTTCCATTCTCAATTTGTTAGCGGAGGGAGGTAAGTAAGTGCCCGACGAACTTTTGATGCGGCAGGTGCCGCAGGATCTGACTGCGGAGCAGTCGCTTTTAGGCGCGATGCTGGTCGATCCGAACTGCATTCCCGAGGTCATCGAGCAGGTGCGCGCCGATGATTTTTACGCGGAAGAAAACAAGCGCATCTTTGAGACCATCTACTCGATGTTCAACGGCGCACAGCGTATTGATCCGGTAACCGTTCTGGATATGCTCACGCGCATGGGCTACTACGACGAGGCCGGCGGCCGCGCGTATCTCTTTCAGCTGATGGAGGTCACGCCGGGTGCGCGGAACGTCAACGAATATGTCCGCATCGTGCGTGACAAGAGCCTGCTGCGCCAGCTGGCGGATGCGGGCAGCGAGATTCAGCAGAACGCCCTCGAAGCCCACGGCGAAGCCTCCGGCATTGCCGAGCTGGCGGAGCAGCGCATTTACAGCATCCGGCAGGGACGTGAAATTAAGGGCCTGTCACGGCTTTCTGAGGTTATCGCTGATCTGTATACCGAACTGGACGAGCGCGCCCGGTCGGACAGTGAAATTCCCGGCATGTCCACCGGCTTCCATGCATTGGACACGGCGCTGACCGGTCTCAATAAATCCGACCTGATTCTCATTGCGGCACGACCCGGCATGGGCAAGACCGCGTTTGCGCTCAATGTGGCGCTCAATGCGGCTAAGGCAAGTGTTAAGAATAAGGAGCGCGGCGACAAAAAGGGCACCGGCGTGTGCGTGTTCCAGCTTGAGATGGGCAAGGAACAGCTGGCCAGCCGTTTCCTGTCGAGTGAGGCGCTCATTGAGTCGCAGAAGCTGAAAACCGGCAATCTGGACGGTGACGATTGGGTAAAGATCGCGCGTGCGTCCGGCGTACTGGCAGGACTGAATATCTATGTGGACGACAATCCGGCCATCACGGTTGCGGAGATCAAGGCGAAATGCCGCAGACTGGGTGACGAACTCGGTCTGATCGTCATCGACTATCTGCAGCTGATGCACGTCGGCGGCCGTCACATGGATAATCGTGTGCAGGAGGTCGCAGAGATTTCACGTTCGCTGAAAATTATGGCGAAGGAACTCAATGTTCCGGTCGTGTGTCTGTCGCAGCTGTCGCGTGCGTCCGAGCAGCGCTCGGATAAGCGCCCGATGCTGTCCGACCTGCGAGAGTCCGGCGCGATCGAGCAGGATGCCGACATCGTTATGTTTATCTACCGCGATGATTACTACGATGACGAGAGCGAGAACAAAAATATCGCAGAAATTATCATTGCGAAAAACCGTCACGGTGCGACCGGCACCATTGAGCTGCAGTGGGTCGGTCAGTACACGACCTTCTCCAACCCGGACCGCATTCACGAGGAGTAAGCCATGCTGGATACGGTAAAACGAACGATTTCCGACTATACGATGCTCAAAACCGGCGAAAATGTGCTTGTCGCCCTGTCCGGCGGTGCGGATTCCGTAGCGCTTCTGCTGAGTCTGCGCGAGCTGGGGTATCCGGTGCGGGCATTTCACCTCAACCACTGTCTGCGCGGTGCAGAGTCCGACCGGGACGAAGCCTTCTGCCGCAGGCTGTGTGAGGAGCTCGGCGTGGAACTGACGGTCGAGCGCGTGGACATAGCCGCAGCCGCAGGCGATTCCGCGGTGGAGGAGACCGCGCGGCGTATTCGCTATGCACGGCTGGAGCATGCCGCGCACGGAGCCAAAATCGCGGTGGCGCACAATGCGGACGACAATCTGGAGACCATGCTGTTCCATTTGGTGCGCGGCACAGGTGCGAAAGGTCTCACGGGCATTCCGCCGGTGCGCGGACGCATTATCCGGCCTCTCATTGAGGTCGAACGGCGGGAAATCGAAGCCTTTCTGCGCGAGCGCGGACAGGATTTCGTCACGGACAGCACCAATGCGGACACGGCTTATACGCGCAACCGCCTCCGTCAAGAGGTCGTTCCCATTCTGCGGGAATTGAATCCGCAGGCGGTGCAGGCGGCAGCACGGCTTTCGCGTCAGCTTCGGCAGGACGAGACTTGCCTGCAGAGTTATGCACAGACCTGTGTACAACTTTGTGCAGTCGGGAACGGAGCATGGAAGATTCAGCCTCTGCGGGAGGCCGCTTCGGCGGTTCGCAGCCGAGCATTGCGTCTGCTGCTCGAAAACGCGGATATGCCGCTCAAAGACGTAACCGCAAAGCATATTTCAGCGCTCGAGCATCTGTTGGAAACCGCGTCTCCGTCTGCGGAAACCGATTTGCCGAACGGCTGTTTCGCAAGACGTGAATATGACGTTCTGCGCATCATTCCCAAGGCGGAAACCGCGGTCGAGCGGCCGGAAATCCCGTTTACCGTACCATTCGCAGGGATGATCTGGAAGGACACGGTAAGGCTGACTGCAAAGAAATTAGAAAAATCCGAAGTTTTTTACAAAACATTCAATACTTTTTGTCTGGATTGTGGTACAATAGATTTTGAATCGCTGTGTGTTCGCACACGACGCACCGGAGACACTCTGCGGCTGACCGAAAATGGCGGCAGCAGATCGCTCAAAAAGCTGATGATCGACCGAAAGATTCCGCGCTATATGCGGAATGCGATGGCCGTTATCGCGGATAAAAACGGCGTGATCGCGGTGCAGGATATCGGTGCGGACTGCAGCAGAACAGCCAAAAATAACGCAAATACACTGCAGATTACAGTAAAGGGGTTATCAAAAAATGGCTTATAATATGCGAGATGACATCAAGGAAGTTTACTTTACCGAGGAGCAGCTTCACGAAAAGGTAGCAGAGCTGGGTGCGCGTATCACGGAGGATTACCGCGATAAGAACCCGCTGATCGTCAGTGTGCTCAAGGGCTCCTATGTGTTCATGGCCGACCTGACCCGTGCCATTGATACGCCGTGCAATGTGGATTTCATGGTCGTATCCAGCTACGGCAAGGGCACCAAGACCTCCGGCGAGGTGCAGATCATCAAGGATATCGCACAGCCGATCGACGGCCGCGACCTGCTGATCGTGGAGGATATTCTGGATTCCGGCGTAACGCTGCACTATCTCATGCAGATTCTGGCAGCACGCGGCGCGAACTCCATCCGCCTGTGCACGCTGCTCTCCAAGCCGGAGCGCCGCAAGATCAACGTCGATGTGGATTACCTCGGCTTTGAGATTCCGGACGAGTTCGTAGTCGGCTACGGCCTCGACTACGCAGAAAAGTATCGCAATCTGCCGTATATCGGTGTACTTAAGCCGTATGTTTACGGCGGCGAGTAATTTAGGGAAGAGGTGTTAAACCGATTTGAAAGGCAAAATGAAAGGCTTCGGCCTTTACCTGATCATACTGGTGTGCCTGTTGGCGGGCGTCAGCTATGTGGTTAGCCAGACACAGCAGACAGAAACGCTGTCCTATAATCAGATCTACAACTATTTTATGGATGGCGATGTTGACCAGTACGACGTGGACGACACCACGCTGACCATGCATCTGAAAAAGGAAAACCGGACGTACACCTACGATCTGGGTGACTACAGAAGTGTGTTCTATAACGATCTGGGCGAGACCATTCAGCAGCAGATGCGGGATGGCACGCTGACCAAGGTCGATTACCGCACGGCGACCATTCCGTGGTGGGCACAGTTCTTGCCGTATGTGATCCTGATCGTGCTGCTGATCGCGTTCTGGTACTTTATGATGAACAAGCAGTCCGGCGGCGGAGCAGGTCCGATGCAGTTTGGCAAGGCCCGTGCAAAGCTGGCGCAGGACGATAAGCGCAAGGTCACCTTCAATGATGTGGCAGGCGCGGACGAGGAAAAGGCAGAGCTGCAGGAAATCGTCGAGTTCCTCAAGAATCCGCAGAAGTTCGTGCAGATCGGCGCGCGTATTCCGAAGGGCGTGCTGTTGGTCGGCCCTCCGGGCACCGGTAAAACCCTGATCGCGCGTGCGGTTGCAGGCGAGGCGGGCGTACCGTTCCTGTCTATTTCGGGTTCGGACTTCGTTGAGTTGTACGTCGGTGTCGGCGCATCGCGTGTGCGCGACCTGTTCGAGCAGGCCAAGAAGAACGCGCCGGCTATCGTGTTCATCGACGAGATCGACGCAGTAGGCCGTCAGCGCGGCGCAGGTCTGGGCGGCGGCCATGACGAGCGCGAGCAGACTCTGAACCAGCTGCTCGTTGAGATGGACGGCTTTGGTGCAAACGAGGGCGTTATCGTCATCGCAGCCACCAACCGCAAGGATATTCTGGATAACGCACTGCTGCGTCCGGGCCGTTTTGACCGTCAGGTCTATGTCGGCGCACCGGATGTCAAGGGTCGTGAGGCTGTCCTCAAGGTACATGCCCGCAACAAGCAGTTCGACCCGGATGTCAAGTTCTCTGAAATTGCCAAGACGACCGCCGGCTTCACCGGTGCAGACCTCGAAAACCTGCTCAATGAGGCAGCGCTGCTTGCGGCACGCCGCAACAAGAAGCTGATCTCGCAGGAGGAGATTGAGGAGTCGCTGCTCAAGGTCGTAATGGGCGTGGAGAAGAAGAGCCATATCATCAATGAGCACGACAAGCGCCTGACCGCGTACCATGAGGCCGGTCACGCGATCTGCTTCCACGTTCTGCCGACGCAGGATCCGGTACACCACGTTACCATTATTCCGCGTTCGTCCGGCGCAGGCGGCTTTACTATGCCGCTGCCGGAGGAGGATCAGGCATACCGCACCAAGAAGTATATGGAGGAGTATATCATCGTTTGTCTGGGCGGCCGCGTGGCCGAGCAGCTGACGATGGAGGATATCTCCACCGGTGCTTATGGCGACATCAAGCAGGCGACCCAGATGGCCCGCGCCATGGTCACCAGCTACGGCATGAGCGAGCGTATCGGCCCGATCGACTACGGTTCGGATAACGGTGAGGTGTTCCTCGGCCGCGATCTGGCAGCCGGCAAGGGCTATTCCGAGGTTAAGGCGGCGGAGATCGACGACGAGATTCACCGCATTATCGAGCACGCATATCACGCCTGTGAAAAGTTGGTGAGCGAGCACATGGACGAGATGAAGCGCGTTGCCGAATATCTCGTCCGTAACGAAACGATGGACGGCGAGACCTTTGTTAAGGTCTACAACGGCGAAATCGTACCGGATAAGGTGGTCGGTGAGGATCTGATGACCGAGCTGCAGCAGGAGCTGCACGCCAAGGTAAGCAAGCCTGCGGAATCCGCAGAGGAGCTTGCCAAGGTTGAAGAAGCCGAAAAGGATCTCGACCCGGATAAGCAGGATCAGTAAATATTCACAAAACCCTACAGGAAATTCTGTGGGGTTTTTCCTTGTCTGAAATGTCAAACATTCTTGACATTTTGCTGTCCGCCTGTTATCTTTAAGATGTAAAGAGAACTTTACATTTTAGCGAACGGCATCAAGGGTAGGAGGTGCTTTTATGCGGTGGAATTTGTACACATCAGCCGAGAAAATGCAGGTATTGTGGGTCTGCATCGGCTTGCCGGTGCTTCTGCTGGCGGCATGGCTGGTAAAAGACTGGATGGATGCCGGAGGATCGAAAAAGGCCCGCAGGATCGCCAAAGCACTCGGCAGCAAGACCGATGAGATGGAGCACGCCATCATCACACAGGCACAGGCGGTCGCATACCGGGTGACGCAGGCGGGAATCCTGGCGTGCCTGTATTATCGGCTGCTGATAAAAGGGCAGGCGGCAATGGAGTTGTGTGCGCTGTTGGTCGTGTCCGGCATGGTGGAGGCGGCTATTATGCTTGTGCAGACGTTCCGCAAAGCAAAGGACGACGAGGAGCATCCGCCGAGACTGACTTTCCTTATCGCAAAGCTGACGTTCTGTGCGGTGCTGATCGGATTGGCCGTCGGAATGACGGTTCTAACGCAAAACTGGTAGGAGGTGCGCTTATGAGCTGGGATATGTACGATATGACACAGAAGGTGCAGGTTGTTGTGGTTGCGATTGTTCTGCCGCTGGTCATTCTTGCAGCGAGCCTGTGGCACGATTGGGTAGAAGAAGGACAATCGCCGAGAGCGAGAAAAATCATGAAGGACTGGGAATGGAATATTGATGAGATGGCGCACGCCGTCAATGTGAAGGGTCGCTTGATTGGCTACCGTGTGCTGCAGGCCGGTGTTATCATTTATCTTGGTTACAGCCGCTTTTTCTGTGATTATCGCTCGATTGAACTCAGTGTCCTGGCAATCGTGTCCATTGTTGCTGAGGTGCTGTTTATTATCATCAAAACCATTCGCAATATGGCGGGCGATGAGGATAAAACGCAAATGTGGAAACAGATGGGACACAGTGTGTTCAATAATCTGATGTATCTGTGGATTGTGGTGAAGGTTTTCTGGATGTAGGGAGGTGCACCTATGTTTACAACCGAAACCGGTATAGGCGTGGTCGTAATGGTCGTTTTTGCGGTATTCTGGCTGGCTTTTATGCTCTGGGAGGACTGGGGACAGGCCGGAAAGACTGCTCGTGCACGCGCTTCCGCGAAGGCTAATGGCTGGGAGCAGGACGAAATGCAGAACACGATCACACGCAATGGTGCGATTATCGCCTACCGCTTGATGACGGTCGGGCTGTTTGTGGTGATGCTGGTGGATATCATTGCATTCGGTAAAAATGTGAGCGAGTTTGCGATTCTATGGTTCGTGTGCATGGTGTTCGAGGGTGTTTACAGAACAATCGCGACCTACCGTGCCGCAAAAGACGACGAGGAAAATCCGCCGTCTAAAAGTGCGCTCGCCGGGGATATTGTAAAGCGTATTTTCATTCCGGTCGTGATATTCGCAGATTTGATATGGAAGTTCTGGCGCTGAAGATGAAGAACAACATTAAAGAACTCCGCAAGGCGCGCGGCCTGCGGCAGGAGGACATGGCAAAGCTGCTCGGGGTATCGCGGCAGACCATCGTGGCGATGGAGAACGATAAATACGACCCGACCCTCGAGCTGGCGATTAAAACCGCGCGGCTGCTGGAACAGCCGGTGGAGAGTATATTCTTCCTCGATGAAGAATCGTAATTGAGAATTGAAAATGGAGAATGAACGTATAGATGGGGCATTTCCCATTCTCCATTCCTGCATGAAAAAAGGACTTCCCGCAGGAAGTCCTTTGAGGCTGTCGAAAAACTAACGTTTTCCGAGCAGCCTCTCGCTCGAAACCACGCTTTCGAGCGAATACCGAAGAAAAACCGCGCCCTACGGGCACATTTTTTCTTCCCTTGTATAAATTCCGAGATACACAAGGTGAATTGCCGCATAGCGGCAAGAGAGGGTGGTCTGGACCATGCTCCCGGAATTTATGAATTTGCTTCGCAAATTCTATTTTATACGTGCTGCCGCACGAAGCGTAAAAATTAAAATAATATTTTTTGACAGACTGAAAGGACTTCCCGCAGGAAGTCCTTTTTTACAGCACGGATTTATCCAATACCGCCCGGGATAATAAAGCTGAAGAATACAACGAGTGCGGCAAGGAAGATATACACATATTTCGCAAGCGGCGCAAATGCGCGGCTGAGCGGCTTGCTGCGGCCGTTCATCAGCTCCTGCTCCATCTTGTCGATGCCGAGCACCCAGTACGCCATAACCGCACCGAGGATAGCGCCGATCGGCACGACGTAAATGGTGATAACGTCCATCAGCGTACCCATGAGCGTATCGCGCTCGATAAACAGGCCAACCGCCAATGCGGCGCCGCACGCCAGCAGGACAGCGGCCTTTCGGCTCAGCTTGAGGCGCGTCTGCGCGGCTTCGGAGACCGCTTCCAGCATATTCGCCAGCGAGGTAATGCCCGCGAACAGCACGGAAATAAAGAAGAAGAACGCGAACAGACGGCCGAACGGCATCTGCTGGAATACACGCGGCAGGGTGATGAACAGCAGCTTGGGACCGGAGGCCGGGTCCAGACCGAACGCGAATACGCTCGGCAGGATGGCGAGGCCGGCAAGCATAGCCGCGCAGGTGTCGAGCACAGCGGTCATGCACGACGAATGTACAACATCCTCATTTCTCGGCAGGTAAGAGCCGTAAATGATCATGCCCGAGCCAGTGATCGACAGCGAGAAGAACGCCTGACCCATCGCCATGATCCATGTGCGCGGGTTGAACAGGTATTCCCACTGCGGCACGAGCAGGTATTTGTAGCCTTCGATCGCATTCGGCAGGAAGGCTACGCGGACAGCAATAATGATGAACAGGATGAAGAATGCGGGCATCATCACTTTGTTGATCTTTTCAATGCCGCCGGACACGCCGAAGATCAGCACAGCCGCCGTCAGCAGGATAACCAGGGTGTGCCACGGCACACTGGAAAAATTCGTGCTGCTCATTTCCGTGAAGAACTGCTCCGGTTCGGTGCTCATCAGCGAGCCGGTCAGTGCACCGAATGCGCTCCGCAGAACCCAGCCGACGATGATGGCGTAGCCGATGGCGATGCCGAGCGAGCCGAGCAGCGGAATCGTACCGAGGATGGCGCCGCCCTTTTTGCCGCGGGATTTCATCGCAAATTCATACGAGCCGATCGGACCTGTGCCGGTCATACGGCCGAAGGCGAACTCGCCGGACAGGCCGACATAGCCGAACAGCGCAATAAACAGCAGGTAGGGGATTAAAAAAGCCGCGCCGCCGTATTGACCGGTGCGGTAAGGGAACATCCAGATGTTGCCCATGCCGACCGCAGAGCCGACCGCCGCCAGCACAAAGCCGATTTTTGAGGTAAAGGTTCCGTTTTCGTTTTTCTGATGCATAATAAAACTCTCCGATTGTTTACAGATGTAAACATAGTATAACACAAAATAAAGCAAAAAGCCACTTACACTTTTCACAGGAAAAGCGGGAGCTTTTGACAGAAGTAACAAAACACTCGTCGGAATTTAGGGAAATTTATCAGTTATTCTCTTGCGCTCGGTGGATGGATATGGTATGATAAATGAGCGTGAAAAAGACAAGTGTCTTTTTAGGGAGGACAGACATCGCATGATAAAACCAAAGTATTATCTCGTGGAGCGCACCCTGCTGCCGGAGGTATTTCAGCGCGTGATCGAAGCGAATGAAGCTATCGCTTCGGGCAAGGCGGCTACGGCAAGCGAAGCGGCAAAAATCGCCGGTCTGTCGCGCAGTGCGTATTATAAATATAAGGACGGCGTTCGCCCTTTCTTTGAGGCGACTACCGACCGCATTGTCACCTATCATTTCATGCTGCACGATCAGCCGGGTGTTCTGTCGAGCATTCTCGGACTGATGGCACGCTCGGGTGCAAACCTGCTGACGGTGAACCAGTCCATTCCGATGAGAGGAATGGCGTCGGTCACTATTTCGGCCCGCACCGGTGAGATGAAATACTCATCCGAAGAGCTTGTGCACCGTGCAGAAGCAATGGAAGGCGTCAGCAAAGTGGAAATTCTGGCATCTGAATGACCGTCCGGCGGTATACAGAACGCTAATTTAACTGATGAAAGGAAATCAGCATATGATTAAAGTAGCAATCATGGGACACGGCACTGTCGGTTCGGGCGTATACGAGGTTTTCGATATGAACGCCGACAAGATTGCCAAGACCGTTGGCGAGCCGGTTGAGGTAAAGTATGTCCTCGACCTGCGCGACTTCTCCTCTCTGCCGTATGGCAATAAATTTGTAACCGATTTCTCTGTCATCGAGAACGACCCCGAGGTAACAGTCGTTGCCGAGGTAATGGGCGGCGTGGGCGCTGCGTACCAGTTCACCAAGCGCTGCCTCGAGGCTGGCAAGAGCGTATGCACCTCTAACAAGGAACTGGTTGCTACCAAGGGTGAGGAGCTGCTCAAGATTGCCGAGGAGCACGGCGTAAACTACATGTTCGAGGCATCCGTCGGCGGCGGCATCCCGGTCATCCGTCCGATGCTGCAGTGCCTGGCTGCCAACGAGTTTAACGAAATCTGCGGCATTCTGAACGGCACGACCAACTACATTCTCACCCAGATGATCCACAACGGCGTTACCTTTGCGGATGCGCTCAAGCAGGCACAGCTCAACGGCTATGCCGAGAAGGACCCGACCGCTGATATCGAGGGTCACGACGCCTGCCGCAAGATCTGCATTCTGTCCGACCTTGCTTACGGCGATAAGTTCGATCCGGATCAGGTTTCCTGCGAGGGCATCACTAAGATTACCCTCGAGGACGTAGCAAACGCCGACAAGCTGGGCTGCGTTATCAAGCTGCTGGGCCGCTCGGTCCGCTGTGAGGACGGCACCGCTTACGCATACGTTGCACCGCATCTCATCCACAAGGAAAGCCCGCTGGCCGCTGTTGAGGACGTATTCAACGCCATCATGATCGACGGCAATGCGACCGGCGAGGTTATGTTCTACGGCAAGGGCGCCGGCAAGCTGGCGACCGCTTCCGCTGTTGTTGCCGATATGCTGGACAGCATCGAGCACAAGGACAACCGCCGCCGTATCTTCTGGGGCGATGGCTCCAAGAATCTGCTCCGTCCGCTGGATACCCTGCAGAGCGCATGGTACGTTCGCTTCAAGGGCGCACAGAAGGATGTTGAGGAGCTGCTGCCGGTTGAAAGTCTGACCGAGCCTGCTGAGGGCGTATTCGTGGTTCAGACCCGCAAGCTGTCCACCGCAGAGATGAACGCCGCAGCCGAAAAGCTGAACGCACGCGGTGAAGTTCGTGCGGCAATGCGTATTCTGTAAAGGAGAGAAATACAATGGTTCGTGTAACCGTCCCTGCTACGAGCGCCAATATGGGCTCGGGCTATGACAGCATCGGCATTGCGCTCGAGCTGTACAACGTGATCGACCTCGCAGAGAACGATCGTATTGATATTTCGGATAAAAACGGTCAGTACGTCCCGCAGGACGAGAGCAACCTGATCTATCAGTGTGCAAAGCGCGTCTACGACGAGTGCGGCAAGCCGCTTTCCGGTTTGACCATCGTTGAGGACTGTGCTATCCCGCAGACTCGCGGTCTGGGTTCGTCCTCGGCGTGCACGGTTGCGGGTATCATGGGTGCAAACATGCTGCTCGGTGAGCCGCTCGACCGTAACGCGGTCATTGATCTGGCGGCTACCATCGAGGGGCACCCGGATAACTCCACACCGGCGATCCTCGGCGGCTTCTGCGTGGCGCTGCTCGAAAACGGCCATGTGCATCACGTTCGTGTGCCGGTTCACGGTGCGATCGACTTCGTGGTATTCATTCCGGATTTCCAGCTGTCCACCGAAAAGGCGCGTGCGGCGCTGCCCAAGACCATCGACCATCACGATGCGGTTTACAATCTGGCGCGCGCAGCGCTGCTCGCGGGCAGCCTGACCACCGGAAAGCTGGAAAACCTTGACGCGGCAACCGGTGACTGTCTGCACCAGCCGTACCGTTTCGGTCTGATCGAAAACGGCGAGGACATCGTGCGTGAGGCCAAGAAGCTGGGCGCGCTCGGCGCGTTCATTTCCGGCGCAGGCCCGTCCATCGTGGCGATCGTCTACAAGGGCGACCGCGACTACATCACCCGTGCACAGGAGCTGTGCGAGAAGCTGTATCCGCACTGGAAGGCCGTACAGCTGCGCTGTGATGAGGTCGGTGCGACCGTAAAACGACTGTAATAGGGGACGGATGAGTGCTCTCGTCCGTGTATATAAGGAGGAAACATAGTTAGTATGAGTCTTATTGTGCAAAAGTTCGGCGGCACTTCGGTTGCCAACACCGAGCGACTGAAGAATGTTGCGGACATTGTTACCAAGACCGCACAGGCAGGCAATCAGGTTGTTGTAGTTGTATCCGCGCAGGGCGATACCACGGATGATCTGATCGTAAAGGCTGCCGAGCTGAACGACCGTCCTTCCAAGCGCGAGATGGACGTTCTGCTCAACACCGGCGAGATGATCTCCATGTCTCTGCTGGCGATGGCCATCCAGAAGCTGGGCTTTCCGGTCGTTTCCCTGACCGGCTGGCAGATCGGTCTGGAGACCAACAGCAACTACTCGGATGCCCGCATCAAGCGTATCGCAGGCGAGCGCCTCAAGGCAGAGCTGGATAACGGCCGCATCGTTATTGTTGCAGGCTTCCAGGGCATCAACAAGATGGGCGACGTGACCACGCTCGGCCGCGGCGGCTCGGACACCACCGCAGTTGCCATTGCAGCAACGCTCGGCGCGGATCTCTGCCAGATTTACACCGACGTAGACGGCGTTTACACTGCCGATCCGCGCATCGTAAAGGATGCCAAGAAGCTGGATGCTATCACCTATGATGAGATGCTGGAGCTGGCATCTCTGGGTGCACAGGTGCTGCACAACCGTTCGGTTGAGATGGCAAAGAAGTATAATGTCGATCTTGAGGTCGTTTCGAGCTTTACCCGCAATCCGGGTACCAAAGTCAAGGAGGGTTCTAATATGGAAAAACTGCTGGTTTCGGGTGTTGCCCGTGATAATAACTGCGCGCGTGTAGCGATCATCAATCTGGACGATACGCCGGGCACTGCATTCAAGGTATTCTCGCTGATGGCGAAGCACAATGTCAACATCGACATCATCCTCCAGTCCGTAGGCCGCGATAACAAGAAGTCCATCTCGTTCACCATCCGTCAGGACGATGCAGAGCGCGTCGAGAAGATCCTGCGCGACGCGAAGGAGATGCTCGGCTACGAGGATATTTCCATCAACACCAAGGTCGCAAAGGTTTCCATTGTTGGTGCAGGCATGGCTTCCGCTACCGGCGTTGCTTCCAAGATGTTCGAGGCTCTGGCAAGCGCCGGCATCAACATCCGTATGATCTCCACCTCTGAGATCAAGATCTCTGTCCTCATCAACGAGGAGGACAGCGAGAAGGCTGTTAAGGCTATCCACGAGGAGTTCTTCAACGCCTAATTGGGGGCAATACCACACGATTGCATCGGCGGCGTTTGGCGGAAATTTTGTGCGCTGATTTTGTTGCGTTTCCTTGCAATACACAAAGTATTGCTGCGGAACCGCGCCGCATCAGCACGCAAAAGTTACTCGCCAACCGCTCACCGCTGAATCGTGTGGTAATGCCCATAAGTGTTTTCCCAGATAGCCTCAAAGTCCCGAAATACACATTTCGGGACTTTTTTGCAACCGGAAAGACGTACGCAACCGTCGGTTGACAAAAAGAAACGATGGGTTGGTGGCGCTTTTGCGGCATTTCAGGCACACTGGAGACAGAAAAGAAAGGCAGGTGGCAGAGATGACAACAGGTGAGAAAATCGCGGTACTGCGAAAAGAGCAGGGCATGAGTCAGGAGGCGCTCGGCGAAAAGCTGGGTCTCAGCCGTCAGGCGGTCAGCAAGTGGGAGGCCGATCAGGCAGTGCCCACGATGGATAATTTAATGGAACTGAGCAAGCTGTTCGACGTTCCGGTGGATACGTTGCTGCGTCCGGATGCGGAGTTAATGCCAAAGGCAGAGGACTCGGATGAATCGTGGCCGGGTGCAGAGAACCAGCCGGTCAGGAACGAAAACCGCAAGTGGAAAATTGCGGCAATCGCAGCGGCAGGGCTGCTGTGCGTCAGCGTGGTATGCAGCGCGGTCAGCCTGTGGCGCGTGATCGTCATGCAGAACCAGATTGACCAGCTGCGGCTGCAGAGCGGGCCGAGCACGATTTACTATCCGCAGACAGACAATGAGAATAGCGATCTTGCCGACTGGTCGGAGAATATCGAGGTAGACCCGGATCACAACGAAAATCTTCTTGTCACAGTGAGCGCCGTGCCGAAAGAAATGCGGGACGGCGAAACCGCAAAGTTCGTTGTCCGCAGCGGCGATCAGTCGTGGGAGTGCGACGCAGAAAACAAGAACGGTTACAGCGGCGAAATCAGCGTGCCGCTGGTGGATACGTTTTCTGTTTATTTGACGCTGACAAGTACGGACGGAGAAATCCGTAATATTATGGTTGCCTCTGAGTATGACCTGAAGCAGCGTTTTTCTCTCGAAGTGCGTGCGTGGTGGGAGAACGGTAGCTTTAGCTTTAATGGTAAGACCACATCAGCCAGCGGCAATGTGGCAACGTATATTTACTGCGGCGATGACAGTGTGACACCGGTCAGTGGTCGTATATTGCTGTATCAGAACGGCAAGCAAATCAAAGAGAAGAAGATCGAGAATATAGAAACAGGAGTCGGTGGAGACGTTTATTATTATACACAGGTTGACTGGCGCAATATGGAAGGTGGATTGGATCAGTACCAGATGAAAGCCGAAATTACCGATAATTACGGCAGGGTGTATAGTAGTGAGTTTTTCCACTAACAAAAAAGACCGCGAAAGCGGTCTTTTTTGTTATTTCCTCGGTGTAAATGTCGCGGTGAGGACGTAAACACGGCTTGCGCCCATCTCCCGCAGAGTCTTGACGGCGGCAGCCGCCGTTGCGCCGGTGGTGATAATATCATCGACCAGCACAACGGATTTTCCGGTCAAATCCACGCCGCCCTTCGGCAGAACGGCGTCTTTCGCGTTGCTCTGCCGCGCGGTGTAATCCTTCTGCGCGGATTGCTTGCCGACAAACCATCGCTTGCGCAAGGTGGCTTCGCATGGAAGAGAAAGCGGCTTTGCCGTCAGCTTTGCAAGCAGCTCCGCCTGATTGTATCCGCGCTTGCGGTAGTGCAGGAATCCAATCGGCATGTAAGTAATCAAATCGGGCTGCCAGTCCTCCAGCTGTGACGTGAGCGCGGCGCACATTTGCGCCGCGAACCAATCCGCGCAGTAGGCAGCGCTGCTGAATTTGAACCGCTTCATGGCATTTTGCACGGTGCCGCGGTAATACAGAGGAGCGATCGTGCCGTCGGCTCCGGTAATGGAGATGACCTCATTGCAGCGGTATTCCCGCCGGACTGCGGCAGCACAGTCCGGACAAAGCTGCAGCGTGCGGTTGGTCGTCACCGGAAAATCTGCGCCGCATAAAACACACCTGTGAGCATAAAGAATGCCCATGCAATCACCTCAACTATGCAAAAAGAGCTGTCCGCGCGGGACAGCTCTTTGATTATGCGATATTGCAGAAACTCACTTCTGGAGGAGTTTCTTGAGTCTCTCAGCAGCTTCCTTGGTGCGTGCCTGATCGCCGAATGCGGTCAGACGGAAGAAGCTGTCGCCGTTCTTGCCGAAGCCTGCGCCCGGCGTGCCGACTACGTTGGCATTCTCAAGCAGGTAGTCGAAGAAGGTCCAGGAATCCATGCCGTTCGGGCACTTGAGCCACAGGTACGGGCTGCTCTTGCCGCCGGTGTACCAGATACCCAGTTCATCGAGGGTCTCAGCCAGAACCTTAGCGTTCTGCTTGTAGTAGCCGAGGGTCTCCTTGATCTGCTTCATGCCTTCCTCGGTGAAGCAGGCAGCAGCGCCCTTCTGTACGATATACGGAACGCCGTTGAACTTGGTGGTCTGACGGCGCAGCCACATCTTGTTCAGCTTGCCGTCCAGCAGAGCGGTCGGAACAACGGTCCAGCCGCAGCGGGTGCCGGTGAAGCCTGCCATCTTGGAGAAGGAGCAGAACTCAATCGCACAGGACTTAGCGCCTTCGATCTCGTAGATGGAGCGCGGCAGAGTCTCATCCTCGATGAAGCACTCGTAAGCTGCGTCATACAGGATAACGGCGTTCTGCTTGTTTGCGTAATCTACCCAGGCCTTCAGACCTGCGCGGTCGTAAGCAGCGCCGGTCGGGTTGTTCGGAGAGCAGATATAGATGATGTCGCACTGAACGGACTCGTCCGGCAGCGGCAGGAAGCCGTTTGCCTCGTTTGCGTCAGCGAATACGATCTTGCGGCCCGCCATAACGTTGGTATCAACGTAAACCGGGTAAACCGGGTCCGGAACCAGAACGGTGTTGTCAGTGCCGAAAATGTCGAGGATATTGCCGAGGTCGCTCTTTGCACCGTCCGAGATGAAGATCTCATTGGTGGCGAGCTCTACGCCGTGGGTCTTGTAGTAGCCGACCAGTGCTTCGTGCAGGAAGCCGTAGCCCTGCTCATCGCCGTAGCCGTGGAAGGTCTCCTGCTTGGCCTGATCCTCAACGGCTGCGTGCAGTGCGTCGATAACAGCCGGTACCAGCGGACGGGTTACGTCGCCGATACCCAGACGGATGATATCAGCCTCCGGATGTGCTTCGGAGTACTCACGTACCTTGCGTGCGATGGTGGAGAACAGATAGCTCTGCTCGAGATTGTCGTAGTTCTTGTTAGTCTGCATTGTTGTTCTGGCTCCTTTTCAGAGATGCCGCGACGAACGCCTTGAACAGGGGATGAGCGCGGTTGGGACGGGACTTGAACTCGGGGTGGAACTGTACGCCGATATAGAACGGATGGTTCGGGATCTCAACGGTCTCCACAAGCTCGCCGGTCGGCGAGGTGCCCGTGATCTGCATGCCCTTATTTTCAATCTCCTCGCGGAAATTGTTGTTGAACTCGTAACGGTGGCGGTGACGCTCGGAAATCATTTCCTCGCCGTACGCCGATGCCATGATAGTATTCGGACGGATCTTGCACGGATAAGCGCCCAGACGCATCGTGCCGCCCTTCTTGGAGATGCCCTGCTGGCTCTCCATCAGGTCGATGACCGGATGGGTGGAATCCGGGTCAAACTCGCTGGAGTTTGCATCCGCGTAGCCGAGCACGTTGCGTGCGTAGCTCATAACCGCGATCTGCATGCCGAGGCAGATGCCGAAGTAGGGGATACCCTGCGTGCGCGCATAGTTTGCCGCACAAATCATGCCTTCCACGCCGCGTGCGCCGAAGCCGCCCGGCAGGATGATGCCGTCAACCTCACCGAGCAGCTTGTCCACGGTGGAGTCGTTGATCTCCTCGGAGTCTACCCAGTCGATATCGACGAAGCAGCCGGTCTCGTAGCCGCCGTGCTGCAGTGCCTCTGCAACCGAAAGGTATGCGTCGTGCAGCTTGACGTACTTGCCGACCAGCGCGATTTTCACATGATCCTTGCGGGCTGCGATGCGCTCGAGCATTTCCTGCCACTCGGTCATATCGCCCTTGCCTGCGCCGATGGACAGCTCACGGCAGACGATGTCGGACAGATGGCTCTCCTCGAGCATCATCGGTGCCTGATACAGAACCGGCAGGGTGCGGTTTTCGATTACGCAGTCCTCCGGCACGGTGCAGAACATGGAAATCTTGCGCTTGATATCGTCATCCATCGGCTGGTCAACGCGGGCTACGATGATGTCCGGAGAGATGCCCAGACCGCGCAGCTCCTTAACCGAGTGCTGGGTCGGCTTGGACTTCGGCTCATTGGAGCCGGAGATGAACGGAACCAGCGTTACATGGATGAACAGGCAGTTGCGGCGGCCAACCTCAGCAGCAACCTGACGGATTGCCTCGAGGAACGGCTGGGACTCAATATCGCCGGTGGTGCCGCCAATCTCGGTGATAACAACGTCAGCCGAGGTCTTTTTGCCTACCGAGTAGATGAAAGACTTGATCTCGTTGGTGATGTGTGGAATAACCTGCACGGTCTCACCAAGGTACTCGCCGGCGCGCTCCTTGTTCAGAACATTCCAGTATACCTTGCCGGTGGTCAGGTTGGAGAACTTGTTCAGGTCCTCGTCGATGAAGCGCTCGTAGTGGCCGAGGTCGAGGTCGGTCTCTGCGCCGTCGTCGGTAACGTAAACCTCGCCGTGCTGGAACGGGCTCATCGTGCCCGGGTCTACGTTGATGTAGGGATCGAGCTTCTGCGCTGCAATTTTCAGGCCGCGGCTTTTCAGCAGACGGCCGAGAGATGCGGCAGTAATGCCCTTGCCCAGACCGGAAACTACGCCGCCGGTCACGAAGATGTACTTTGTCATATCTCGATTTCCCCCTTGAATACGGTCGTTGCCGCGCCCGTCATGAACACGGTTTCATCTGTATAGCGAATGGTGAGGTCGCCGCCGCGCAGGTGCACGACGATATCCTCGTTTTTGTTTGCAAAGCCGTTCAGACATGCTGCCACGCCGGTCGCACAGGAGCCGGTGCCGCACGCCCATGTTTCACCGGAGCCGCGCTCCCAGACGCGCATTTTCAGGCTGCCGTCCGGCAGGACATTGACAAACTCGGTGTTGACACGCTCCGGGAACAGCGGATGATGCTCGAACTTGGGTCCGATGCGCGTAAGGTCGAGGTCGTCCACATCTTCCTTCTGGAAGATAACGCAGTGCGGGTTGCCCATGGAAACGCAGGTCATGTGGTAGACCTTTTCGTCCACAACGATGGGTGCGCTGATGACATTCTCGCCGTCCATATCAACGGGAATCTCCCGCGGAGCAAGAATGGCTGCACCCATGTCCACGCGGGCGGACTGCATTTTGCCGTCCTTGACGGTCAGCTCAAGCGTTTTTACGCCGGAAAGCGTGTCAATGGTGATGGTGGTGCGGCCATCGGTCATGCCGTTGTCGTACAGGTACTTGCCCACGCAGCGGATGCCGTTGCCGCACATTTTTCCCTCCGAGCCGTCGGCGTTGAAGATACGCATCTGCGCATCCGCCTTGTCGGAAGGAGAAATAAGGATAATGCCGTCGCCGCCGATACCGAAGTGCGGCTCACTGAGCTTGATTGAAAGCGACTCGGGATCGGGCACAGTCTGGTCGAAGCAATTGAAATAGATATAATTGTTGCCGCAGCCGTGCATCTTGGTGAAAGCCAGCTTCACACGGATTCCCTCCTTAGAAAATAACAAAAATGGCATATAGGCAGGGAAAGACAGAGCTTCTCTGCTCATACACCATTTAGTATATCATAATCTGTCGGGAATTTCTCTATAAAATCGAAAAAACCGAAAAAATTTTCGCGTGAGATATGAGATGTTTTTAAGCGGTATCGCACAAATCACGGCGTTTTTCCGCCGATGATGTCCTCGGCGATATCTCGCTTGGAGCGACGCTGGTTCATAGCCTGCTGCTCGATGTAGGAATGCGCCTCCGGCTCGGTCATGCCGCAGCACTCGATGAGCAGACACTTGGCGCGATCCACCTGACGGATATCCTCAATGCGCTTTTGCAGACGGCGGTTTTCGCTCTGCAGGCCGGTCAGACGGCTGCGCACGGCGCGCGTCATGCGGAGCGCCTGCATGAACAGCACGCGCGAGAGCGGCTTGGGTACGACGAACACGCCGTCGTCCTCGACCTTTTCGGCAACACTGTCCGCAATCTCGGCCTTAGCGAGCAGGATCACGCCGGAAAGCGTATCATTTGCAGCCTGCTGTGCCATATCATGCCCGAATTCATCGGGCAGCGGCGTGTTGATGAGTACGAGGTCGAACAGTCCGTCCACCAGCATGCGCCGGGCCTCCGCACCGGAGGAAGCAGGCGCAAGCTGAGCCTGTACACCGCAGGACGTTAAAAACTGGGAAAGCATGGTGCGGGATTTTTCGGTTGCAGAAACGAGAAGAATGCGTTCCATGCGGTATGCTCCTCCTTTCAAACGGTATTATGTGGGATTAGTAGCGTTCAAAATAGAGGGAGCGTTCGGCAGCCGTGCGGTCGTCGGCAAGCACGATGCGGTCGTGTTCGGCCTGCTTGGCCGCGAAAAAGGCTGTGCGTGCCTTTTCGGGCAGGTACTTGGTGATAAAGTCGCTGTCCTTGGCGATGCGGATCGCATCGCACAGGGCGCCGGGCAGAGTCTCGTAACGGGCGCGTACCTCGTCGGAGGCGGTGAACAGGTTTTCGTCGCAGGCGGGCGGCAGGGGCAGTCCCTGCTCGATACCGTCGAGACCGGCGTGGATGAGCAGGGCAAATACGATGTACGGGTTAATGCAGCCGTCGAATGCACGCAGCTTCATGCGGTTGGCGGAGTGATCACCGGTCAGCGGCACGGTGATGAGCGGACAGCGGTTCTGGTGCGACCATGTGATGTACTTCGGCGCTTCAAACTCACCCAGACGCTGGAACGAGTTGGTGAGCGGATTACAGAAGATGGTCATCTCGGCGGCACGCTGCAGAATGCCCGCCACAAAGCTCTGGCCTTCGGCAGATTCTTCAAACGAGGGCTGGAACAGGTTCTTGCCGTTTTTGTTTATCGAAACAGACAGATGCAGTCCGCTGCCCGGCGCATGCGGGAGCGGCTTGGGCAGGAAGGACGCAAACAGGCCGCTTGAGGACGCCATGGACTTGACGACCCACTTGAAGGTGACGAAATTGTCGGCCGCTTCAAGGGCTTCGGCGTAGCGGAAATCAACCTCGTTCTGGCCGGGACCCTGCTCGTGGTGCGAGGACTCCGGCTGAATGTTCATCTCCTCAAGCGTCAGGCAAATCTGACGGCGCACGTTTTCCGCCTTGTCGAGCGGCGCTACATCGAAATACTCGCCGTGATCGTGCGGAATGGTGGTTGGATGGCCGTTTTCATCCAGCTCGAACAGGTAAAACTCGCTTGCCGTGCCCATGGTCAGCGAGTAGCCTGCGCGGCGCGCACGGCGGTTGGCCTCACGCAGCAAATGACGGCCGTCGCCCTCGAACGGCGTGCCGTCCGGATAGCGAATGTCGCAGTAAAAGCGCACTACACGGCCCTGAGCCGGCCGCCACGGCAGAACGGAAAGCGTTGCCGGATCGGGGAACAGCAGCAGATCAGACGCTTCTACATTGAGAAAGCCGCGCAGCGCCGCCGCGTTGAAGTGGATGCCCTGCTCGAAAGCGCGTTCCAGCTCGGTCGGCATGATGGCGATGTTCTTCTGGTTGCCGAAAATATCGCAAAACGCAAGACGAATGAACTTTACGTCGTTCTCCTGAATAAATTGTACGACTTCGCTCATGGTGGTGTCCATAGGGCAAGCCTCCTTTTTCATAATGTATCTTGAGGAATAAATTTTTTGCTAAAGAATGCGGAATGGGTGCCAAACCTTGGCTGGGGCACCAAAAGGATAGACACCAAGGTTTCTATCCTCTTGGGACTCCAGTTTCCTTTATTTCATAGTCTGGCGAAAATCAGAGAGCAGCGACCGCTCCGAAAAGGGGAACGGCAGAGGATTTTTTCTACCGCAGGGGAGCACAGTGTACTCCCCTGTCGAAACCCATACACAGTGTCAGATACCGTTCTGCTACACATACGGTTAAATCAACGCAGGTGCGACAGAACGGTGTCGCACAATTCGTTTGCGTGTTGTTACGGACGGCACCTGCGAGTTACACCTATCAGGTAACTCCCATCTCCTCATTTCCAACTCCTGCCTTGCAGGAGTTTTTCACTCTGAGAGCAAAATCAAGCCTCAAAGGTATAAAGCTGCTTGTATCCTGCCTCCGGGTTCGGCGTGAGGACGAAATACTTCTGCGAAAGCAGATTCTCCGCGTCTGCACCGAACAGCTGCGCGTATTCCTTAATATACGGTGCAAATTCGGTCATATCGTCCTCGGAGACCTCACTCACGAGGACCTGACGCGGCAGATCGGTCGGTGCTTTATCACATCTTAACACAATTTTGCCGCCGTGCATACCGGTTCCGCAGAAATTGTTGACCGGATACGCGCCGTTCTGACCGATGCCGAGCACAAGAATGAGACCGCCGGCGAGATACTCGCCGAGGAACGAACCTGCCTTGCCGCCGACTACCATAACAGGGAAGTGCTGCTGATAGGCCTTCATGTGGATGCCGGCGCGGTAGCCGCAGTCGCCCTTGATATAGATCTTGCCGCCGCGCATCGCGTAGCCGCAGGCATCGCCCACGCTGCCGTGCACAACGATCTCACCGGCGTTCATGGTGTCGCCGACGGCCTCCTGCGCGTTGCCGAAGACCTCAATGGTGGAGCCGTTCAGATACTGGCCGAGACCGTTGCCTGCCGTGCCGTGCACGGTAATCTTGCGGTCGGTGGAGCCGCAGCCGATGTAGCGCTGGCCGATCACGTTTTCAACCGTGATCTCGCTGTCCTGCGCTGCGCGGATCTGCTCGTTTAGTTGTTTATAATAGGTAAGTCCTGCCTGTACAGTTGTCATTTTCGCGCACCTCCTGTGCTTATTCGCCTGCGTGCTTGATGCCGAGGATGTTCAGCTCACGGTCGGTCAGGCCGATGCCGCGCAGCATAAGACGGTTGCCGCGCAGTGCCTCGATGGAGTTGATGCCCATGCCGCCCATCATTTCCTTGAGCTCGTGATCCCATGCAGTGAGCAGGTTGATGAGACGCTGGGAGCCGATATCCGGATTCAGGCGCTTGACCAGCTCCGGACGCTGGGTTGCAATGCCCCAGTTGCACTTGCCGGTCTGGCAGGTGCGGCACAGGTGGCAGCCCATTGCCAGCAGAGCCGCGGTGCCGATGTAGCATGCGTCCGCGCCAAGCGCGATGGCCTTGAGCAGATCGGCGGAGTTGCGAATGGAGCCGCCGACAACGACCGAAACCTCATCACGGATGCCCTCATCGCGCAGACGCTGATCGACAGCGGCGAGCGCCAGCTCGATCGGGATGCCGACGTTGTCGCGGATGCGGGTCGGAGCTGCACCGGTGCCGCCGCGGTAGCCGTCGATGCAGATGATGTCTGCACCCGAGCGGGCCACGCCGGAAGCGACTGCTGCTACATTATTTACGGCTGCAATCTTGACCATAACCGGCTTCTTATATTCGGTAGCCTCCTTCAGCGAGTAAACCAGCTGACGCAGGTCCTCGATGGAGTAGATATCATGATGCGGCGCCGGAGAGATCGCGTCCGTGCCCTCCGGGATCATACGGGTCTTGGAGATATCCGGGCCGACCTTGAGTCCGGGCAGATGGCCGCCGATACCCGGCTTTGCGCCCTGACCCATCTTGATCTCGATGGCAGCACCGGCTTCGAGGTAATCCTTATGTACGCCGAAACGGCCGGATGCAACCTGCACGATGGTGTGCGGGCCGTACTGGTAGAAGTCCTGATGCAGACCGCCCTCACCGGTATTATAATAGGTGCCGAGCGCGCTTGCAGCGCGTGCGAGTGCGGCATGTGCGTTGTAGGAGATCGAGCCGTAGCTCATTGCGGAGAACATGATCGGCAGGTTGAGCTCCAGCTGCGGCGCCAGATTGGGAACCAGATTGCCGTTCTCGTCACGCTCAATCTTGCCCGGCTTTTTGCCGAGGAAGGTCTTGGTCTCCATCGGCTCGCGCAGCGGGTCGATGGACGGATTGGTAACCTGCGAAGCGTTGATGAGGATTTTATCCCAGTAGATGGGGTGCGGGTCCGGGTTGCCCATCGAGGACAGCAGCACGCCGCCCGAGCCTGCCTGACGGTAAACCTCGGAGATGGCCTTGCCGGTCCAGTTGGCGTTCTCGCGGAACGTGTGGTCGGTCTTTACGATTTTAAGGGCACGGGTCGGGCACAGCGCCACGCAGCGGTGGCAGGCTACGCACTTGGACTCGTCCGCCTGCATGCGGTTGTTGTCGGCATCCCAAAAGTGTACTTCGTTCGCGCACTGACGCTCGCAGGCGCGACAGTTGATGCAGCGGTCGTTGTTGCGGACGACCTCATACTGCGGATATAAGAAATCGATAGCCATTACTGGTTCCCTCCGTTCTTCAGATTAACGATGACCGGCTCGCCGCCCTTGGGCGCCCACAGCTTATCCAGCTCAGGCTGGATGACGCGGATTGCGCATTCCTCGGAGGCGATATATACGGTGTCGTCCTTTTCGCCGACAACCATGCTGCGCAGCTTGAGTCGGTCGTTGAGTGCCATCAGGCCGCCGGTGTAGCCGACCAGAATGGAAAACGGACCGGTAACCATCAGGGAAGCGAAGGCATTGCGCAGATAGGTGAGACGCTCGCGTTCCTTCGGCTCCTGCTTTTCAATGGTGGACCAGAACGGAGCCGCAATGACATTTGCAATCTCGCTGTACGTCATGCCGAGCTTGCGGCCAAGGTAATCAATAATGTAGGTGATGACCTCGGTGTCGGTCAGCAGATCGCAGGAGTAGCCGAACATCTCGATGAAGCGGCGGTTTGCATCATAAGAGGAAATCTCGCCGTTGTGGACAACGGTGGTATCGAGCAGCGCAAACGGGTGCGCGCCGCCCCACCAGCCCGGTGTGTTGGTCGGATAACGGCCGTGGCAGGTCCAGGAGTAGGCCTCGTAGTTTTCCAGCATATAATACTCGCCAACGTCCTCGGGAAAGCCGTTTGCCTTGAAAACGCCCATGTTCTTGCCGGAGGAGAAGATGTAGGCGCCGTTCAGCGTGTGATTGATGCGGATGACAAAGCGGGAGGTGAACTCACGCTCCTCGAGCTGGCTGGCTGCCAGCTTGGTTGGCAGGGGCGTAACGAAGTAGCGCCAGATCATCGGGGCATCCGTGATGCGCGGATGACGTCGGGTCGGGATCTTGGACAGGTTTACAATGTCAAAGTGACGCTCGATCTCGCGCTCGCACTCTTCCTTGGCTGCCTGCGTATCATAGAATACATGGAACGCATAGTAGTCGGCGTATTCAGGGTAGATGCCGTAGCCGGCGAAGCCGCCGCCCAGGCCGTTGGAACGATCGTGCATGGTGCGGATAGAGTCGATAATGCGGGTGCCGTTCTCACGGGTGCCGTCCTTGTGGAAGATACCGGAGATTGCGCAGCCTGCGGGGATGCGGACTTGCCCTTCTTTTTGTAACATGGTGCTTCCTCCTTATATGTTGCGCTGAAATTACGGATTCAGAGAAGCAGGCTTCGGCGGGTGCTTTCAGATAGAAGGCGTTATGTACCGGCTGCTTAACAAAATAAAAAGGTGCTCGCCGCAGCAGAGGATCAAAAGCCTTAAATCCTCAGCTATGGCGAACACCTTTGTTCGCTTCATATTTTATAGCAGGGAACCGGGAATCGTCAAGCGCAAAGAACATAAAAAAGTGAATTTTCACATTTTGCACAGGAAGTGACAGTGCGGACAAGCGAAAATTAAGTATGTTGTAGCAAATCTTCCGGAAATGAAAAAAACACCATAATCTCCCTTGACAAAGCAAGGCAGGACGGCTATAATGCAAAGTGTAAACAGCAAAGGCGCTGTGGGCACACGACCCGCAGCGCCTGTTTTGTTTTATTCAGTTTGTTTGCTATTAAAATTAACATATGTAAGGAGCGAACCATTCATGAGCATTACGAATGTTCCCGAGCTGTTCGGCAGCATGGTGTTTAACGACACTGTGATGAAAGAACGTCTTCCCAAGGACGTTTACAAGAAGCTGAAGAAGACCATGCGCGAGGGCACCGCGATCGACGCTGATGTTGCTGCTGTTGTTGCAACGGCAATGAAGGACTGGGCGATCAGCAAGGGTGCAACCCATTACACGCACTGGTTCCAGCCGATGACCGGCATCACCGCCGAAAAGCACGACTCGTTCATCTCTCCGACCGACGACGGTCATGTGATGATGGAGTTCTCCGGCAAGGAGCTGATCAAGGGCGAACCGGACGCATCGTCCTTCCCGTCCGGCGGTCTGCGCGCAACCTTCGAGGCACGCGGCTATACCGCATGGGACCCGACCAGCTACGCATTTGTAAAGGATGGTTCCCTTTACATTCCGACCGCATTTTGCTCCTACACCGGTCAGATCCTCGATAAGAAGACGCCGCTGCTGCGCTCGATGGACGCCATCAGCACACAGGCGTGCCGCATCCTCAAGCTGTTCGGCAAGGATGTTAAGCGTGTAACCACCACCGTAGGCCCGGAGCAGGAATATTTCCTGATCGACCGCGAGGACTACGCAAAGCGCAAGGACCTGATCTTTACCGGCCGCACCCTGTTCGGTGCAATGCCGCCGAAGGGTCAGGAAATGGATGATCACTACTTCGGCGCACTCCGTCCGCGTGTAGCTGCTTTCATGCAGGAGCTCGACGAGGAGCTGTGGAAGCTGGGCATCCTCTCCAAGACCAAGCACAACGAGGTTGCACCGTGTCAGCACGAGATGGCGCCGGTGTTCTCCACCACCAACATCGCGACCGACCACAACCAGCTGACCATGGAGGTCATGCGTACCGTCGCGCAGAAGCATGGCTTCACCTGCCTGCTGCATGAGAAGCCGTTCGAGGGCGTAAACGGCTCCGGCAAGCACAACAACTGGTCCATTTCCACCGATCGGGGCGAGAACCTGCTCGAGCCGGGCAAGAACCCGAGCGAGAATACCCAGTTCATCCTGTTCCTGACCGCTGTTATCAAGGCTGTTGACGAGTATCAGGACCTGCTCCGCATCTCTGTTGCATCCGCAGGCAACGATCACCGTCTGGGCGCGAACGAGGCGCCTCCGGCTATCATCTCCATGTTCATCGGCGATGAGCTGCAGTCGATCCTTGATTCCATCGAGTCCGGTGCGGAGTACACCGACGTTTACAAGACCAAGATGGATCTGGGCGCTGCTGTTCTTCCGCCGATCCCGAAGGACACCACCGACCGCAACCGTACCTCTCCGTTTGCTTTTACCGGCAACAAGTTCGAGTTCCGTTCGCTGGGTTCGGCCGTCAACATCGCGTGTGCAAACGTTATGCTGAATACCGCAGTTGCCGAGGAACTCCGCCAGTTCGCTGACGAGCTGGAGGGCGCTGAGGACTTCGAGGCTGCTGTATACGCACTCGTTAAGCGCGAGATCAAGGCGCACAAGCGCATCATCTTCAACGGCAACGGCTACGACGAGTCCTGGGTTGCCGAGGCGGAGAAGCGCGGCCTGCTCAACTTCAAGAGCGCGGCAGATGCATTCCCGCACTACGTTGACCAGAAGAACCTCGACCTGTTCGCAAAGCACAATGTTTACACCTCTGCGGAGATCCATTCCCGTATGGAGACCCAGCTTGAGGAGTACAACAAGATCCTGCACATTGAGGCTATGACCATGAGCGATATGGTACGCGAGGAGATCACTCCGGCGTGCATCGCATTTGAAAACGAGCTGGCAGGCACCGTCAATGCCAAGAAGGCAGCAGGCGTTACCGGCGGCATGGAGGCAGGTCTGCTGGGCAAGGTTTCCGAGCTGACCGAGGAGCTGTACACCAAGAGCGCAGCGCTCGACGAGGCTGTTGCAGCCGTTCCGACTGACGACAACGAAAAGGCAGCACATTACTACCACGATGTTGTCATCTCCGCGATGGATGAAGTCCGTGCACCGGCCGACAAGCTGGAGGGTCTGGTAGGCAAGAAGTTCTGGCCGTTCCCGACCTACTCCGACATCCTGTTCTACGTTTAAGGAACAGAACGAAACTTACATTCGTTAATATTTACACAATGGCGTGTATTTTCCCTTTCTTTTAGAAGAAAGGGAAGGTACACGCCATTTCTATTTCAAGGGGGTTATTAAAAATGGATATCATGGAACTTGCTACGTCGATGGACGTAGGCTGGACGCTCGTTGCGGCGGCGCTGGTATTCTTCATGCAGGCCGGCTTCGCAATGGTTGAGACCGGCTTCACCAGAGCAAAGAATGCCGGCAACATCATTATGAAGAACCTGATGGACTTCTCGCTCGGCACGCCGATTTTCTGGATCCTCGGCTTCGGCATCATGTTCGGCGCGGCAAGCCCGTTCTTCGGCGGCTTTGATTTCTTCGCGGACGGCGTTGTCGGTGAGGGCTACGACTGGACGACTCTGATCTTCCAGACCGTATTCTGTGCAACTGCCGCGACCATCGTTTCCGGTTCGATGGCAGAGCGCACTAAATTCTCTGCATACTGCATTTACTCAATGATTATTTCTGCGGTCATCTATCCGGTTTCCGGTCACTGGATCTGGGGCGGCGGCTGGCTCGCAGAGCTTGGCTTCCACGACTTCGCAGGCTCCACGGCGGTACACATGGTCGGCGGCGTTGCAGCCCTTGTCGGTGCTGCAATCCTCGGTCCCCGTATCGGCAAGTACACTAAGGATGGCAAGGCTCGTGCAATCCCGGGTCACTCCCTGACGCTCGGCGCTCTCGGCTGCTTTATCCTGTGGTTCTGCTGGTTCGGCTTCAACGGCGGCTCTACCGTTGCACTGTCGGGCGGCGGCGCTGAGGTCGCATCCCGTGTATTTGTAACCACCAACATGGCAGCTGCTGTTGCAACCGTAACCGTTATGTGCATCACCTGGATCCGCTACAAGAAGCCTGATGTTTCCATGACGCTGAACGGCTCTCTGGCAGGTCTGGTAGCTATCACCGCAGGCTGCGATGTGGTTACTCCGTTCGGTTCGGTTATCATCGGTATCTGCGCAGGCTTTGCCGTTGTATTCGGTATCGAATTTGTCGATCAGAAACTCAAGGTCGATGATCCGGTCGGCGCTGTCGGCGTGCACTGCATCAACGGCGCACTGGGCACCATCCTTACCGGCCTGTTCGCTTACTATAATGGCACTGAGGTTGAGCCCCTCGGCGTATTCTACGGCGGTGGCTTCCACTTCTTCGGCATTCAGGTTCTCGGTGTCGTTGCAGTCATTGCATGGGTTGCAATCACCATGACTATCGTATTCAATGTTATCAAGCACACCATCGGCCTGCGCGTAAGCGAGGCTGAGGAGATCATGGGTCTGGATAAGCCGGAGCACGGCCTGTCCTCCGCATACGCAGACTTTATGCCGGTCGTTCCTGCTGTTCTGGGCACCAAGGCTGGCGAAACCGCTGCAAAGATCAAGGACACCATTCCGGTTGCAGTCGAGAAGGCTGTTCCGGTCACCAAGGTGACGACCGAGGGCGCTTCGCACGAGCATAAGCTGAGCAAGATCGTTATCATTGCAAAGCAGTCCAAGTTTGAGGTTCTGAAGGAAGCGCTGGCATCCATCGGCGTATCCGGTATGACCGTGACCAACGTAGTCGGCTGCGGCGTACAGAAGGGCGCTCCTGAGTATTACCGCGGCGCTGAGGTTGACGTAACCCTGCTGCCCAAGATGAAGATGGAGGTTGTTGTATCCAAGGTTCCGGTTGAAACCGTTGTTGAAACGGTCAAGAAGGTTCTGTACACCGGTCATATCGGTGACGGCAAGATCTTCGTTTACGATGTGGAGAACGTCGTAAAGGTTCGTACCGGCGCAGAAGGCTTTGATGCCCTGCAGGACGATAACTAAATCGCATAAAGGAAAACGCTGAGCGGTGGCTCAGCGTTTTCTTTTTGCGGAATGAAACCGTTGTGTTCATTCTCCGTTTTCCATTACTCACGGCTTGAAATTCGGAAAATACTTCTTCACGAACGGAATATCTTTAACCTTAAAGGTTTTTCCGTTGAGGTACTGCAAGGCTCCCGCGTCCTGCGCGAATCGGAAGGTGAGGGAATAGGCATAGAGCGCCTGACCGGTCTCGCCGTAGGGACGGTTGAGTTCGTTCGTGCCGTATTTGCCGTCGCCGAGCAGCGGGCAGCCGATGGACGCCATATGTGCACGGATCTGGTGCGTACGGCCGGTCAGCAGTTCACACTCCACGAGCGACAGTCTGCCGTGCGACGTGAGCGTGCGGTAGCGCGTGCGTGCGGTTTTGGCACCCGGCACGCGGGTCCTGTGCAGCGTGACCTGCTTGCGCTTTTCATCACGACGGAGATAGTTCTCAATCAGCCCCTCGGGCGGCTTGGGTCTGCCGTGCACGATGCACAGATACCGCTTTTCCATCTCGCGGTCCTTGATCTTATCATTTAATATGCGCAGCGCTTCAGCGGTCTTTGCCGCGATGACGATGCCGCCGGTGTTGCGGTCGATACGGTTGCACAGGGCTGGTGCAAATGACGCAGCATCATCCGGATTCCACGCACCGGACTGAAACAGGTACGCCTGAATGTGTGCGATGAGCGTATCCGTGTCGCCGTGCTCATCTGCGTGAACGACCATGCCCGGCGCCTTATCCGCCAGCAGGATGTGCTCGTCCTCGTACACGACGCGCACGCGCGGTGTTTTGATGCGGCGGAAGGCTTCTTCCTCCTTGGGCGCGTCAAAATATTCATCATTGAGGTAAAGCTGTACGGAATCGCCCTCAGCGAGCTTGTAGGCAGCTTCAGTGCGCTTGTTATTGACCTTAATGCGCTTTAACCGCAGGTATTTATGCATCATGCCGCCGGATAAAAGCGGCACGGCTTTTTCTAAAAATTTATTCAGACGTTGTCCACTGTCGTTTTTTGTGATATAATATTCTCTCAAGGCAGGGTATCCTTTTCCGTTGATTTGCCCGTTTGGGTGAAACCAGTATACCGCATTTTCCGAAAAAAGAAAAGTGCGGGCGGACAGTTCGGAAAAATACCGTGTTTTGTAGATTTTTTGGTTGACAAAGACCGATTGTTTGTAGTATACTATCTTAGTACCATGTGAGGTTGACATGAAGATTGACTTAAAAAAGCTGAACGCGTCTGCACATGCGTCGATTCCGTTCGATGAAACGATCGACCTGACGGACGAAAAGCTCTATGGCGCGAAGCCGTTTCAAAGCCCTGTCCACATCAAAGGCGTGGTTTCCAATGAAAGCGGTGTTGTGAGACTGGCGGGTTCGATCGAAACGATCTACTCCACCGAATGTGCACGCTGCCTGAAACCGCTCGAGATTCCGCTCTCAGCCGAGGCTGACATGATGCTCTCGGATGACCCCGAGGCGGAGGAAGAGGACGATCTTTTTGTGCTGACCAGCGACAGCGTGGATCCTGCGGACGTATTGGTGCCGGCATTGATCCTGCAGGTACAGATGACCTATCTGTGCAAAGAGGACTGCAAAGGCCTCTGTCCGCACTGCGGCGCCGACCGCAATGTGACCGACTGCGATTGCGATAAAAAGCAGATCGATCCGCGATTTGCCGCGCTGCGCGCCCTGCTCGATTCCGACAAGGGCGAATGAGTTCGTATTGAAAAATAAGACGATAGAGTAGGAGGTGTATCCAACATGGCAGTACCTAAGGGTAAAATTTCTAAGGCACGCCGCGACAAGCGTCGTAACTCCCACTGGAAGCTCTCTCTGCCCGGCATGACTAAGTGCCCGAAGTGCGGCGAGATGAAGCTGGCGCACAGAATGTGCAAGGCCTGCGGCTATTACAACGGTCGTGAGGTTAAGTCCGTTAAGGAAGCGTAAGCCTTAAAACAGAACAGGAAAAATGGAGAAGGCCGGATAGCTTTCTCCATTTTTTTTCAGGTTTCGATGAAAAGGCTCGCCTTTGCATCGAGAAGGGACGTACCGAGCACGGCTCGGATATGTCCCGGGCGCAAATCGGCGCGTCCTTGCGGCACACTGATTTGCTTTCTTGCATCAAAAGTCACATACATGCTGCGGCTTTTTATGGATTTGCGGAGCAAATTCGATTGAATGCGCGCTGACGCGCGACTTTTAACGAATTTCTTGCTTGTAATTTGTTTGCAAATGTCTTAAACTGACCTTAAAGGAGGGGAATTTATGGCAAAGCCTATTGTTGCGATCGTCGGTCGTCCGAATGTCGGCAAGTCGCAGCTGTTCAACCGCTTGGCGGGCAAGCGGCTTTCCATCGTTGAGGATACGCCGGGCGTTACCCGCGACCGTCTGTACGCTGACAGCGACTGGCGCGGTCGTGATTTCACTGTCATCGACACCGGCGGCATTGAGCCGTCGAACGATAACGAGATTCTGCAGTTCATGCGCTTTCAGGCAGAGACCGCGATCTCGCATGCGGATGTCATTATCCTGATCACCGATCTGCGCACCGGCATTACTGCCGCCGATCAGGACGTTGCGTCCATGCTGCTGCGCTCGGGCAAGCCGCTCGTGCTGGCTGTCAACAAGTGCGACAAGCCGGGTGATCCTCCGGCGGAGTTTTATGAGTTTTACAACCTCGGTTTGGGCGAGCCGTACGGTATTTCTGCGCTGCACGGCTACGGTGTCGGTGAGCTGCTGGATGCGGCTTACGAATACTTCCCGCCGGCAGACGAGGAAGAGGAGGACGCGGACCGCATTCGTGTGGCTCTCATCGGCAAGCCGAACGTCGGCAAGTCCAGTCTGCTCAACCGCGTGCTCGGCGAGGAACGTGTTATCGTTTCAAATATCGCCGGTACGACCCGCGACAGCGTAGACGCCGATGTGGACAACGCCCACGGCAAGTTTACGTTCATCGACACCGCCGGTATCCGTAAGAAGAGCAAGGTGGACGAGAAGATCGAGAAATTCTCGGTTATGCGTTCGCTGCTAGCGGTAGAGCGCGCCGATGTGTGCGTTATCATGATTGACGCGACCGAAGGCGTTACCGAGCAGGACACTAAGGTGGCCGGAGAGGCGCACAACGCCGGTAAGGCGTGCATCATCGTGGTAAACAAGTGGGATCTGGTCGAGAAGGACGGCTCCACCATGAAGGAGTACACGCTGCGTGTCCGTGAGGGTCTGGCATACATGCCGTATGCACCGGTGCTGTTCATTTCCGCGCAGACCGGTCAGCGCGTGGACAAGCTGTTCTCGCTCATCCATGAGGTATATGAGCAGAACCATATGCGCATTCCGACCGGCCGACTCAACGCCATTCTCGCGGAGGCAACCGCACGCGTGCAGCCGCCTACGGACAAGGGCCGCCGTCTGCGTATCTTCTACATGACGCAGGCCTCTACCTGCCCGCCGACATTCGTCTGCTTCTGCAATGACGCGCGTCTGTTCCATTTCTCCTATCAGCGTTATCTGGAAAACCAGATCCGTGAGGTGTTCGGTCTGACCGGTACGCCGGTACGCATGGTCATCCGCGAGCGCAGCGACAAGTCGCAGTAAGGAGAGGGCAACATGACACTTACGCATTTTGCGATCATTGCCGTGTGCGCGTATCTGCTCGGCTCGCTCAGCTTTGCGATCATTGTCAGCAAGGTGACGCTTGGCAAGGATATCCGCAACTACGGCAGCGGCAACGCCGGTCTGACGAACGCGTACCGCACGATGGGTGCGAAAAAGACACTGTTCGTTCTGCTCGGCGACATTGCCAAGGGTGCCGCAGCGGTTTCGGTCGGCTGGGCGCTCGGCGGTCCGGTCGGCAAGCTGACAGCGGGTATTTTCGTTATCCTCGGCCACATGTTCCCGCTGTATTTCGGCTTTAAGGGCGGTAAAGGCGTACTGGTCGGCGCGGTTATGCTCGCGTTTTTTGACTGGCGCGTGTTCGTCATTGCATTCGCGCTGTTCATCCTGTCGGTCGTGCTGACAAAGTGGATCTCGCTCGGTTCGATCCTCGGCGCGGTCAGCTTTCCGATCACGACATGGCTGTTCTATCGTGATCCGGTGCTGACGGCGATGGCGTTCGGCATGGCGGCGGCAGTCGTTTTCATGCACCGCTCGAATATCGGACGCATCCTGCACGGCGCGGAAAATAAATTCTCTTTTAAGAGTAAAAAGACGATCGAAGCATCGCCTGACGGAGAGGAGAAGTAACATGAAGGTTTTTGTACTGGGTACCGGTGGCTGGGGCATCGCACTGGCGATGCTGCTGCACCAGAACGGACATGAAGTAACCTCGTGGACCTATCTGCAGGAGGAGTGTGACCTGCTGCACCGCGAGCGCTGCAACGAGAAGCTGCTGCCGGGTGTTGTCATTCCGGAGGGCATTGAGATTACGACTGACATGTCCGGCGCTGCCAAGGCGGATCTGGTCGTGCTGGCGGTGCCGTCCTTCGCGGTAGCGAGCACGGCGGAGCAGCTGGCGAAGATCGTGCCGCCGCATACGGTTATCGTCAACGTCGGCAAGGGTCTGGACTCCAAGCACGGCTACTGTCGGTTCTCCGAGACCATCTCGAACGCGATGAACGGCAGCAATCCGGTCGTTGCACTGACCGGTCCGACGCACGCCGAGGAGGTTGCACGCGGCATTCCGACGGCTATCGTAGCCGCTTCGGAGAGTCGTGCGGCGGCTGAGCTGACGCAGGCGGCGTTCATGAACGATACCAATTTCCGCGTGTACACCTCGTCTGATATTATCGGTTGTGAGCTGGGCGGTGCGTTCAAGAACATTATTGCGCTCGGCGCCGGTATTTCGGATGGTCTGGGTCTGGGCGACAACTCCAAGGCGGCATTTATGACCCGCGGTCTGACCGAGATCGCGCGTCTGGGCGTCAAGCTGGGCGCCAAGCAGGAGACATTTGCAGGTCTGTCCGGTGTGGGCGATCTGATCGTAACCTGTTGCTCTATGCACTCGCGCAACCGCCGTGCCGGTATCCTGATCGGCAAGGGCGCGACGGCGCAGGAGGCGATGAAGGAGGTCGGTGCAACGGTCGAGGGCTATTACGCGACCGAGGCGGGCTATCACCTTGCACAGCAGCAGGGCGTGTCCATGCCGATCACCGAAGCGATGTATGCCGTGCTGTACGGCGGCATGCCTGCACAGGAGGCGATTAAGCATCTGCTCAATCGTCCGCGCCGCGGCGAGCACGAAGAGGTCTGGGTGCACTGAGAAGCTGAAAAGGAAAAGAGAAAGAGAAAACCGACGGTGTGTGCCGTCGGTTTTCTGTATTTCGGAAAAATTTGCGAAAAAAGAAAGAAAAGTGTTGACAGGGGACACATCACCTGATATAATAAATCTTGCTTTGAGGCGGTAAGCCGAAAGCGAGATGAAAGGAATATGCGGC
>NZ_JAQEHY010000005.1:0-162019 GCF_027665985.1 Butyricicoccus sp. AM78-15b2TA | reverse complement strand
GTAGCTCATCTGGTAGAGCGCCACCTTGCCAAGGTGGAGGTAGCGAGTTCGAGCCTCGTCAGCCGCTCCACCTTTTCTTCTCAAAATCGCATATGCGGCTGTAGCTCATCTGGTAGAGCGCCACCTTGCCAAGGTGGAGGTAGCGAGTTCGAGCCTCGTCAGCCGCTCCAGTTAGTCCACTTGCGAAAGCAAGTGGATTTTTTGCTTTTTCTGTTCGCTGAAGATTGAGGAATGGGCGCCAATCTTTGGCGGGAAGTCGCCGCACCCTGCGGCGGGGCAAGAGGGTAGACACCAAGGTTTCTACCCTCTTAACTCCCACTTCCTTTTGTTTGTTAGTCTGGCGCAGATCAGAGACCGGCGACCGCTTCGAAAAAGGGGAACAGCAGAGGATTTTTATTACCGTAGGGGAGCACAGTGTGCTCCCATTTCTTTATCTCTGCGCAGTGCCGGATTCCGTACTGCTACACATATCGGCAGCTCTACGCAGGCGCGACACAAGGTGAATTGCCCGAAGGGCAAGAGAGGGTCCCCTGGGGGATACCCGTGTCGCGCAGCTCGCCGGCTTGGTGACTGCGGTCGGCGCCTGCGGATTCGATAATTGGTACAATCTATCCCGCAGGGGTGCCACTGGCCGCCCTGCACCACGCTTTTCCGTCGCGTAATTCTCCATTCTCCATTTTCAATTCTCAATTTGCAGAATCTCCTCCGCAAACTGTCCCCGAACACCTTCTTTATCTGAGAGAAAATCATTCCACCGGAACAACCCTGTATGCGGATTCTCAGACAGCTTCCCATAAACCGAATAGGGCAGCAGCTGCACCTGATACCTTGCACTCCAGCGCGGATACCGCTGCATAAAGCGTTCTGCAAGCCGATACGCCTGACAATCCTTATCCGCATCACGCGCGGGATTGAGCGCGCTGAGCTGCACGCCGCCGCCTTTACAATCGGTTTTACTGGGCGAGGGCGTAGAGTGCGCGATGACGATGCTGCCGTCTCGACAGGGACCGATGTACAGCCATACATGACCGTCCATGCTGAAGATATCGCCGGGACGGAACGAGGACGGCTCCTGCAGGCCGTTGCCGCAGTCCTGACGGGAAAGGGTACCCCAGGCTCTTTGGGCAAGCGTATGGGCAAACTCGGCGGCGGGTGTGACATAGCCGTCACAGTCGGAGACAGACGCACTCTCGGTATGCAGGGTATTGTACAGCGTCCAGCCGAGGTAGCCTGAGCAATCCAGACCGGCATAGCCGTACTGGTTCCAGCCGCCGGTCGGGTAGTAGCTGTGCGCGGGATTGCTGTCACTGCGGTAGGTATAGCAGGCGTTCTGACAGTCGAAGAAGTCGATCCAGCTTTGCGGCAGGCCAATGTGCATAGCGGTGTTGCCGGAGCCGGTATCCTGCCAGTTCCAGCCGCCGCCGTAGACGTACAGCGCGGTGCCGACGGGCATCAAGGCGGTTCTGAGCAGGTTCTGCAGCGTGCGCCGACCGGGAATGCCGTGAACCGGCGGATGGTACATCTGCGGAGCAGGCCGGATATACGCAGCACCGCCGAACACCTGTGCATAACTTCCGACGATCCGGCCGGTGAGAAAGCACGGCAGAACGACAGCGCCGCCGGCTCGTGTGCGGATTTCAAACACAGCGCGGCAGGGAAGGTGCATGCCGTCTACTGTGATGGAATTGCCGCTGACGGCATGGATTACGCCTTGTGCATCCGGACGGCTGAGAATGGCCTGTATTACCGTTCCCTGCCGGATGGTCAAATGATACGCCTGACCTTCCTGCAGACGGTTCTGGATGGCGTATCGGCCTTTATCGCACACGGCATAGCAGCATACGCTGTCGTCCTGCCGAAACCGATGCGCAAACCGGTCTTTATCCTCGGCACGGGCGCAGCCGTAGCCTTGTACCCCTAAGTAAATGGACGGACCCATTTCATCACACTCCTTACCATCACAGTATAGGGCAGAGGAGAGCGGAATATGAAAACAGCGTCCCGAGCGGAACGCTGAATGCAAAAAACGAGCCTGCTTTCACAGACTCGTTTTGTTATGCAATTAAAGTGCAGCCTTAGCCTTCTCAGCCAGTGCAGCGAATGCAGCCTGGTCGTTTACAGCCAGGTCAGCCAGCATCTTGCGGTTCAGGTCGATACCAGCCTTCTTCAGACCGTTCATGAAACGGCTGTAGTTGATATCGCAGGTCTTGCAAGCTGCAGAGATGCGGGTGATCCACAGACGACGGAAGTCACGCTTCTTGTGCTTACGGCCGATGTAAGCGTACTTCAGGCTCTTCATTACGGCCTGGTTAGCTACACGGTAGTGGGTAGACTTGGAACCCCAGTAACCCTTAGCACGCTTCAGGATCTTCTTTCTTCTTTTACGGGTCATCATTGCGCCCTTAACTCTTGCCATTGTGTTTGCCTCCTATATGAAAGATGTTGTTTTCTAACTTACTTGTACGGCAGCAGACGCTTCAGCTGTGCTACGTTGGTAGAATCTGCGAAGCCTTCCTTGCGGAGGTGGCGCTTCAGCTTAGTGGTCTTGCCATGGCCGTTGAGCAGGTGGCGCTTGCCAACGTGACCGCGCTTGAACTTACCGTTCTTGGTAACGGAAAATCTCTTTTTTGCACCGCTGTGCGTTTTGATCTTAGGCATAAGGTTTTGCTCCTCTCTGAATTTGCGCTATATCTGCGCGTTGGTTTTACTTGTCCTTTGCGGGCGCCAGAAACATCAGCATCTGGCGGCCTTCGAGCTTGGGCTGCTTTTCTACCGTGCTGCACTCCGAGCACAGCTCCGCGAAGCGATGGAGCAGATCCTGACCAAGCGACGCGTGCGTGACCTCGCGGCCACGGAAGCGAACCGAAACCTTGACCTTGTTGCCGTCCTGCAGGAAGCGGCAAGCGTTCTTTACCTTGGTGTTCAGGTCGCCGATGTCGATATTAGGCGTCAGGCGAATCTCTTTGATCTCCACGACACGCTGATTCTTTCGCGCTTCCTTCTCGCGCTTTGCCTGCTCGAAGCGGAATTTACCGTAATCCATGATCTTGCAGACAGGCGGCTTAGCCTGCGGCGCGATTTTGACCAGATCCATGCCCTTTTCTACGGCGATATCCTGTGCCTGCTGAATAGGCAGAATGCCGAGCTGTTCGCCGTCGTCACCGATCAGACGAACTTCCTTGTCGCGGATCTCTTCATTGATTTGATGTTCCATGCTGCTGATTGGTAAGCACCTCCAAACGAAATCGGTTTAAGACAAAAAGAAAAAGGACTGATCATTCAGACCGTCCTCCAAATAAAATCGCAGAGCGCGCAAAGCGGCTTCTGTGCTTTATTGACCCGTTTGCTTCGCTGCGGGTGAGGACATGCCTTCTTCCTTGTTACCTCAACTACTATACCAGAATTAATTTGCAAAGTCAAGGCTTTATTTCACGTTTTTTAACTGGTATGATTATTACAGAAACAGGCATACTATGATCGTGTAAAGTATAGTGCTGAATGCACAACATAAGGCTTTACAAATACGTCATAATTTGTTATGCTTAATACAAGGGACAGGAAACACCTGATTGCTCCCCTTTACTATGAATTTAAGGAGGTGCCGGACCCATGAGCGAGGAATACGGCAATGATTTTGTAACCCTGATCGACGAGGACGGCAACGAGGTCGAGTTTGAGCATATCGACACCGTGGAATATAATGGCGTGACCTATCTGGCGTTTATCCCTGCAGAGATCTCCATCGAGGAGGATGCAGAGGTCGTTATCATGCAGATCGTTGAGGAGAACGGCGAAGAGCTGCTCGAGGCGGTCGAGGATGACGAGATCGCAGATGCAGTGTTCAACATCGTTATGGAACGTGCCGAGGCAGAAGAGGAGTAATTCTCCGGCCGATGGCATAAAATAAGAGTAAACAGCGCAGCTTCGTTATCGGAAGCAAAGCATTTTATTTCGGTAAGATCCTGCCCTGTTCGACAGCAGTCCTTTTTTAACCCACATTTTTAGTACGGGACTTCGGAAAGTTTTGATACTGAGCAGCAGGCCTCCCGGGTATACACGGAAGTTGGAAGCGCAGAGGTATCAAACAGAGGACCCACCTGCATGAGTCGTGCAGGTTACTAATTGGACTGCATCGGCAGGGTGGGGTTTTATTTTTATCGCTTAATGTAATTAAAATTGAATTTTTAGAGCAGAGAGTGAAGAGATCCTGCAAGGTAGGATATAGGAGTGGGTTAAGCGGAGATGGTCGTAAATTACATCATAAAAACCACCACGGAAACGTGGTGGTTTTTATTTCTTGGTATATTAGGCAAGTGTATTACCGACACTTTTTATAGACAACGTCCAACATGCGTAGACCGTAATTCCAATTACGTTCTTGGCATGTGCGCGCCATATCCCGGATGCGGTCGGGCTCGTCTATATTATCGAGAACCCATTCCTCGATTTTCTCTGTATAGGCCTTCATCTGACCGGGATTATACAGCGTAGTATTCGGAGGAGGACAATTACGTAATACATCCTCAATAGACATATATGCTACTCTGGATGCTGCACGTGCGTATTCCGCTTCTATGTTTTTACTTGCTTTTTCTGTTTTTTCAAATAATTTATCCAAGAATCCCATTATGAATCACCTCATTACAATTTTGCTCGTAAGGCAGCCGCTTTTTCTCGGTTCTCTTTTTCTTTTTCGTAGTAGTGACGCGCTTCTTCATAATAATGGTCGCCTTTATCGTTCTTGGCATACGCCCAACAGCGATCGGCTTTTTGCTTGCAAAAATCTGCCGTGTGTTCATATTTTGCAATCTGCGATTCGATAGACAATTTTGCCATGTTTTCCACCACCTTACACATACTATATCTCGAAATGAGATAAAAGTCAATATCCTGTTTTGAGATAAGTTAAGGTGAATGCGAGGTGGTCGTATGGAGCACAACCGCATAAAGGAACTGCGCGAAGACAGGGATATCAAACAGCGTGAAATTGCCACATATCTAAAGGTAGCGCAGAACACATACAGCAATTATGAAAACGGTGTGCGTGAATTTCCGTTGGAGATTCTGATTCTACTTTCTCGTTTCTATCAGGTCAATCTGGAATATTTGCTTGGATTGACCGATATACCGACACCGTTACCACCATCGAAACGACCAAAATAAAACACCCGAGGCATTAAAAATGCTTCGGGTGTTACGTTTTTGTCCGTGACGCGGGACTGGATGATTCCATTTTTATATGTTTCCTTTCAAAAACAGGTATAAAAAAACCACGCGGCTGCTGTTTCTCTGCAAGCCCTGCGTGGAACCGATCAAAAAGTGCGGTTACTTTTCGCTCTGCGTCTTATGGTCATCACCAAAGATCAGATCGTCGATGTCCGGACGGTCGGGCTTCTGCGGAATAGAAAGTCTTCTCATGATGTCATGCCTCCTTACTAATGTACTCTATATATTATTATAGCATGTTATTCTAAAAATGCAAATTAAATTCCTGTAAAGTTACACAAATTTCACAAAAGATAAGGGGCGGCTAACGATAAGCCGTCCCTTCTTTTGCCATTTCGTATGTAGTGCTTAGCGGCCGAAGTAGCTGAAGTGCATGTAGTCGCGCTTGGTGCGCCAGCCGTTGCCGCCCCAGGTAAAGCCGTACTTGGTGAAGGCATTGTAAACATCGCCGCCCTCGGGGATGGAGTACGGATCAATATACGGCGTCCAGTGGGTGCCGCAGGTCGGAGACAGGGAACCGTCCGAGTTGATGGTAGCTTCCATGTTCTCGTCCGGGTTGATATCAACTGCGGTGCCCTGCGAGTGCTCGCCGGTGCGCCACGAGTAGCAGCCTACATCATAGATCGGGAACTTCTCGGAGCCGTTGAAGATCTCCTCAAAGATTGCCTGATAGATGGAAGCCAGCGAAGCGTTTACCTGCAGGTAAGCCTTGGAGGCCACCTTGGTGCCGTCGGACTGCAGATGCCATACCGGAACCACGATCTCTACCATGTGAGCCTCAGCCTCAGCTGCGGACTGGTACTTGCCGTTGCCTGCGCCGTAAACGTAGGTCATCTTCTCAGCCTCGGTCTTCGGCAGACCGGTGATGGTGGTTGCAGCAGAGGTGGAAGAACCGGCGGTGGTCGGCAGGTTAGCGGAGCCGTCAACCGCTGCAATCGGCGTCTTATCCGGCTTGAAGGCGGTGCAGAAACGGTTTGCCATGATCAGCGCCTGCTCACGGGTGGTGGTGCCGGACGGAGCCAGAATGGTGGTGTCCGTGCTGGTATCGGTGATGCCGTTGATGACCGAATGATCGACCATGGTAACGACCGGCTGCATTGCGTAATCGCTGATCATGCTTACATCGGGGTAATCCTCGATGCAGGCATCACCTGCGATCTCGGTTGCTTCGATATCGGCAGCGGCGAGGATGTTGTCGAGTATGGTGCACATTTCCTCACGGCTGATCTTGGCATCCGGATCAAAGTTGCCGTTGGTGCGGCCGTTTACAATGCCGAGCAGGTAAGCTGCGGTGACATTGGGGTCCGAGCAGTCCTCGAACGGCTTTTTGCCCGAAACATAGACAACCTTGCCGCTGACAGCCTTGTAGGCGTTCAGCGCAACGGCACAGAACTCTGCGCGGGTGATAGAGCCGGAAGCGGCACTGTTGGACAGGGACGAAGGTGCCAGACCGGCATTCTGCGCAGCGGCAACGCCTTCCTGCGCCCAGTTGGACACATCGGATAATGCTCCCGCGCTTGGCATGAGCATTGCGGCAGTCAGCGCAAGCATACCGGCACGGCGAGCGATAGGATGAGACATTGAATTTTTCCTCCTGACTGGTTGCTGGTTTGCCGATAAAACAAACCAGTATGTTAAGGCAACACCGCACAATTAAAGCGGCGGTGCTTTGCGAAAATTTTGTGCCCTGATTTTGTTGCAGTTTCACGGTAATACATCAAGTATTACCGCAAAACTGCGCCTCGTCAGTACGCAAAATTTACTCGCAAATCACTCTTGTTCAATTATGCGGTATTGCCTTAAATAAAACGAAATGGTCGAATTTAGACGAAGTTACAGTAATTGTAAATTTATACACATCATCCACAGACTTTTCCACAAGCTGTCAAGAACCTGCGGCCCTGTCGAGTGAACGGTACTGCAGAGCCTCGGCGAGATGCTCTGCCTCGATGACGCTGCTGTCTGCCAGATCGGCGATCGTGCGGGCAACACGCAGTACGCGGTCATGCGCACGGGCGGTCAGCCCCAGTCGCTGAAATGCGGCCGCAAACATACGAGACGCATCCGCACTTAGCAGGCAGTGCTCGGCAAGCTGCGGCGGCGGAATCGCGGCGTTGCACACGTCGGCGCCTTGCCGGGCATACTGCCGCTCGCGCGCGGCGAGCACACGGGCACGAATGTCGGCAGAGTGTTCCTCGCTGGCCTGACCTCGTGCGGCAAGCGCGGCGTATTCAACCGGCTGCACAGCAACCTGCAGGTCGATTCGGTCGAGCAGCGGACCGGACAGACGGTGCAGATACTGCTGAACGGCGGACTTGGTGCAGATGCAGCGTTCTGTGCCGTACCAGCCGCATTTGCAGGGATTCATCGCGGCAATGAGCTGAAACCGTGCCGGATACGTCACTTGGCCGGCGACACGCGAGATGGTAACTCTGCCGTCCTCAAGCGGCTGGCGCAGGGTTTCGAGCACATCGCGGCGGAATTCCGGAAATTCATCCAGAAACAGCACACCGCGGTGCGCGAGCGTGATCTCGCCGGGGACGGGCAGCCGGCCTGATGCACCCGAACCGCCTGCCATCGCGTTGGCCGAGGAATTATGGTGCGGTGCACGGAACGGCCGTTCGGCACGCTCGACCGCCTCCTGCCCTCTGCCAATGGCGGACCAGACACGGATAACCTCCAGCCGTTCGCTGTCGGACAGCGGCGGCAGGATGGTGGAAAAGCGTTTTGCAGCCATGCTCTTGCCCGAACCGGGCGGTCCGGAAAGAAGCACGTTGTGTCCGCCTGCAGCCGCGATCTCAAGCGCGCGTTTGACCGCGTGCTGACCGAGCACATGCGCAAAATCCAGCGCATCGTCCTGCGGTTCGGGCCTGGGCGGAGGAGCACACGGCGTGAGCGGCTTTCTGCCGTTCAAATGTCCGAGCAGCTCATTTAATGTACGGATCGGAAACACCGTCACACCGGAAGCATAGGATGCTTCGGCGGCATTCATCGCGGGAACGAACACGGTTTTGAAACCGGCATCACGCGCGGCAAGCGCCATGGAAAGCGCACCGCAGACAGGCCGCAGCTCTCCGGTGAGGGAAAGCTCTCCGAAGAAGAGAGCGTTGCCGGGCGGTGCGTCGATCTCGCCCGCTGCCGCCAGAATGGAAAGCAGAAGGGGCAGATCGTATGCTGTTCCTGCCTTTTTGGTGTCGGCAGGTGCGAGGTTGACGGTCAGTCGGGATACGGGCCAATCAAAGGCACAGGCCTTTGCGGCAGCACGGACGCGCTCTCCGGCTTCGGATACCGCGCCGGTCGGCAGACCGACGACATCCAGCCGGGGAAGTCCGCCGGAGAGGAAGCACTCGACGGTGACAATGTAGCCGTCAATGCCGCTCAGTCCTGCGGAGAATACGCGAGATACCATGCCGATCCCTCCGATACGTATGACATAACCAGATAACTATACATCTAATACTATACTATGTGTCATCAGATTACGCAATAAAAAACACGGAAAAAACACAGAAATTCCATGATAAAAAGTTTGCATACGTTTCACAATACGAAACGGCTTATCAAAATTTGAAAAATAGTGCGGAAAATAGTATATTTACTGTTTACAACTTTGTGCGTGAGTGCTACAATGAAGGGGCAGGTAAGGCTTAGTTTAGGTTAAAATACACCAAAACGAGGGCTTTTAATTCCGATTGAGAATTATAATTTTTTATAGGAGGACATCAACATGGCAAGAAAGATGAAGTCCATGGACGGCAACACTGCGGCCGCGCACGTATCGTACGCGTTTACCGAAGTTGCGGGTATCTATCCGATCACCCCGTCCAGCCCCATGGCAGACAGCGTTGACCAGTGGGCTGCCGCAGGTCAGAAGAACATTTTCGGTACTACCGTTAAGGTAATCGAAATGCAGTCCGAGGCAGGTGCGGCGGGTACCGTACACGGTTCTCTGGCAGCAGGTGCGCTGACCACCACCTACACTGCTTCTCAGGGTCTTCTGCTGATGATCCCGAATATGTACAAGATCGCAGGCGAGCTGCTTCCGTGTGTATTCCACGTTTCCGCTCGTACCGTTGCATCTCATGCACTGAACATCTTCGGTGACCATTCCGACGTTATGGCTTGCCGCCAGACCGGTTTCGCTATGCTGGCTGAGACCAACCCGCAGGAGGTCATGGACCTTTCTGCAGTAGCACATCTGGCTACCATCAAGTCCCGTGTTCCGTTCATCAACTTCTTCGACGGCTTCCGTACCTCCCACGAGATCCAGAAGATCCAGGTTTGGGATTACGAGGATCTGAAGGAAATGTGCGACATGGATGCTGTTGAAGCATTCCGCAAGCGCGCACTGAACCCGGAGCACGCTATGATGCGCGGCTCTCACGAGAACGGCGACGTATTCTTCCAGCACCGCGAGGCTTCCAACAAGTTCTATGAAGCTGTTCCGGGCATCGTTGAGGAGTACATGGGCAAGGTAAATGCCAAGCTCGGCACCAACTACCAGCTGTTCAACTACTACGGCGCTGCTGACGCTGACCGCGTTATCATCGCTATGGGCTCCATCTGCGACGTTGCAGAGGAAGTTATCGATTACCTGAACGCACACGGCGAGAAGGTCGGCCTGGTTAAGGTTCGTCTGTACCGTCCGTTCCGTGCTGACAAGCTGATCGCAGCTATCCCGGAGACCGCTAAGAAGATCGCAGTCCTCGACCGCACCAAGGAGCCGGGCTCCCAGGGCGAGCCGCTTTACATGGACGTTGTTACCGCTCTGGCTGATGCAGGCATCACCGATAAGGTAGTAACCGGCGGCCGTTACGGTCTGGGTTCCAAGGATACGCCCCCGTCCTCCGTATTCGCTGTATACGAGGAGCTGGCTAAGGCAGAGCCGAAGAAGATGTTCACCCTGGGCATCAACGACGACGTTACCTACCTCTCCCTCGAGGAGAAGCCGGCACCGAACACCGCAGCAGAAGGCACGACCGAGTGCAAGTTCTGGGGTCTCGGCGGCGACGGTACCGTTGGTGCGAACAAGAACTCCATCAAGATCATCGGCGACCACACCGACAAGTTCGTACAGGCTTACTTCCAGTACGACTCCAAGAAGACCGGCGGCGTAACCGTTTCGCATCTGCGTTTTGGCGACAAGCCGATCCGTTCTCCTTACTACATCAACAAGGCTGACTTCGTAGCATGCCACAACCCGTCCTACATCACCAAGCACTTCCCGATCGTGCGTGACGTTAAGCCGGGCGGCGTATTCCTCATCAACTGCCAGTGGTCTCCGGAAGAGCTGAGCAAGCATCTGGCAGCTTCCGAGAAGCGCTACATTGCTAAGAACGACGTTCAGCTTTACACCATCAACGCAATCGACCTCGCTATCGAGATCGGCATGGGCAAGCGCACCAACACCATTCTGCAGTCTGCATTCTTCGCACTAGCTAAGGTAATGCCGAGCGAGCAGGCTATCCAGTTCATGAAGGACGCTGCTACCAAGTCCTACCTGAAGAAGGGCCAGGACATCGTTGATATGAACCACAAGGCTATCGACATCGGCGCTACCGCATTCAAGAAGATCGACGTACCGGCTGACTGGGCTGACGCACAGGACGAGGCTGATACCCGCGATCTGCAGGGCCGTCCGGAAGTTGTCAAGATGGTCAAGGACGTTATGGAGCCGATCGGCCGCATGGACGGCGACTCCCTGCCGGTATCCGCATTCGCAGGCGAGCATGTTGACGGCTCCTTCGAGCACGGCGCAGCTGCTTACGAGAAGCGCGGCGTAGCAGTTACCGTTCCGCAGTGGAACGAGGCTACCTGTGTTCAGTGTAACCAGTGTGCTTACGTTTGCCCGCACGCTACCATCCGTCCGTTCGCTCTGACTGAGGAAGAGGCTGCTGCAGCACCGGCTTCCACCAAGCTGGTTGACATCAAGGCCGGCAAGGGCAAGGGCGTTTACAAGTACACCATGGCTGTATCTCCGCTGGACTGCATGGGCTGCGGCGTATGTATCGGCGTTTGCCCGACCAAGTCCCTGACTATGGTTCCGCAGGCTGACGAGGCTGCTCAGCAGGATGCATTTGATTACTGCGTAGCAAAGGTTTCCGAGAAGGCCGACATGATCTCCACGAACTCCGTAAAGGATTCGCAGTTCAAGAAGCCGCTGCTTGAGTTCTCCGGTTCCTGCGCAGGCTGTGCAGAGACCTCTTACGCCCGCCTGATCACTCAGGTTTGCGGCGACCGCATGTACATCTCCAACGCTACCGGCTGTTCGTCCATTTGGGGCGGCCCGGCTGCTACCTCCCCGTACACCGTTGATGCAAACGGCCACGGTCCGGCATGGGCTAACTCCCTGTTCGAGGATAACGCAGAGCACGGCCTTGGCATGTACTATGGTCAGGAAGCTCTCCGTGAGCGCCTGATCTCCAAGCTCGAGGTTATGGCTGGCTCTGAGAACGCTACCGACGACTTCAAGAACGCTGTCAACACCTTCATGGATACCAAGGACAACGGCGCTGCTAACGCTGAGCCGGCAAAGGCACTGGTTGCAGAGCTCGAAAAGGGCGCAGCAGCAGGCTGCCCGGACTGCAAGGATGTTCTGGCTCACAAGGAATACCTCGCTAAGAAGTCCGTTTGGATCTTCGGCGGCGACGGCTGGGCATACGATATCGGCTTCGGCGGTCTGGATCACGTTCTGGCTTCCGGCAAGGACGTAAACGTTATGGTATTCGATACCGAGGTTTACTCCAACACCGGTGGACAGGCTTCCAAGGCTACCAACATCGGCGCTGTTGCACAGTTCGCAGCTTCCGGTAAGACCACCAAGAAGAAGAGCCTTGCTGAGATCGCTATGAGCTACGGCTACGTTTACGTTGCACAGGTAGCTATGGGTGCTAACCCGGCTCAGACCCTGAAGGCCATCGCTGAGGCTGAGGCTTATCCGGGCCCGTCGCTGGTAATCGGCTATGCTCCGTGTGAGATGCACTCCATCAAGGGCGGCATGACCAACTGCCAGGCTGAGATGAAGAAGGCTGTTGACTGCGGTTACTGGAACCTGTTCCGCTTCAACCCGCAGCTGGCTGACGAGGGCAAGAACCCGTTCATTCTGGAGTCCAAGGAGCCCAAGACCGAGGATTACCGCAAGTTCATGATGAACGAGGCTCGTTACTCCGCACTGACCCGTGCATTCCCGGATCGTGCAGAGGGCCTGTTCGAGCGTTCCGAGGTAGAGTCTACCAAGCGTTACGCTCACCTGAAGCGCCTGCAGGATCTGTACGCTCCCGAGGCGTAAGATCGCGCAAAGCGCTTGCTGAAATAGCATAATAAATCCCGCAGAGGTTTTCTCTGCGGGATTTTTTTGCGTTTATTTCGTAACATACGCGAATGGTGTCTGCTATATTGCAGGGCGGGGTAAGGTCACCCCACCCTGCACGATATATTTTGCCTAAAGGTCTCTTGGGGGATAACCGTGTCGCGCAACTCTTTCGTCTGATGGCAGCGGACGGCACCTGTAAATTCATCTGCACACGCGCAATCGTAGGGGAGTACAGTGCGCTCTCGCATCACCGACAACCAGACGCGGACAAACGATTTTGCCGCTGCATGATACATTTCTGTTTCAAAATGCAAAGAGATATATCCTTCCGGAAAAATTTATGCTATACTGAAACCAGATAAGACAGGCAGGACAATCGGATAGAGAAAGGCGGATGTTTATGAACAGAGATCTGCTCAAACGTGCGGGAATGTTGACGGCGGCAACCGTCGCCTGTACAGCCGGTGTTTTCGGGGCGCTGGCGGTGAATGGCTTGCGCTATATGCGTCCGACGGCGGATAACTGGTGGCTTCTGCCGTGGGTCGAACCGGCGGAACGCATTGAGCAGTGCGTTATGGACTTCGGTGAGGGCGACCCGACCTACACTGTCACCGGATACGATGCACAGAACCGCGAGATTTGGTCGCGCACGACATTCGGCAAGCTGGCATCGGTCGGCAGCAGCCGTGATGTGTACATCGGCAATACATCGGCGCGGTATTTCTTCGGTCAGGGCGGAAAAGCGGACTCGGTTTGCCAGTATGATGAACAGGGACGGCTTATCCGTATGGAAACCGACTATGGCGGCATATCGACGTATTACTACCGCGGCGATGCGACTGAAACGTATCTGGAGGAAACGCACAACGCGCAGGGCGCGTTGACCGGTCGCAAGATCACCGAAACCGACCCGCAAACAGGCAGTACCGTCACCAATATGGACATATACGAGGACGATGGTACCTATCTTGCCTCGCAGTACTGCATACTGGATTCGCATGGCAACATCGTAAAGCAAGTGCATGTCAGCGCGGGCGGACAGATGAGAACCTGTGACTATCAGTGGACGTATGACGATGCCGCGCGCACGGCCACCTGTGTGGACGAGGCGGAGGGCACGACCGAGAAATACTGGTATGACGAACAGGGACGCTGGATAAAAAATGCATATAGCTTTTCGGAGGATGGTTTTTCGCGTGAGATTACAACAACATACACCGATGTCACCCGCTGAGGAGGTGTTTGGGTGAAGCTGAACATTCTTAAACGAGCCGGTCTGCTGGCGGCGAGCACTGCGGTCTCCTGCGGCATTGTTTTCGGCGGCTTATCGATGAACGGACTGCGGTATGTCCGTCCGACAGCGGAAAACTGGACACTTCTGGCGTATATGCAGCCTGCTGCTCGGATTGAACAGCAAAAGACAACGCGCGTGATACCGGATGAGAAGGAATGGTCCTATCTCAGAATCACCGGCTACGATGCGCAGAACCGCGAGATCTGGTCACTGAATTGCAAGCGTCCGTTCGGTGTGAGTTCCAGCGAACGCAAGGTTTACAGCGGCAGCAAAATGACATGTTATTCCACAACCTGCGGTGTAAAGACGGTTTCTTACACAGAGTATGACGAGCAGGGTCGTATCGTTCGCACGGAGGATGAGGACGGAATAGAGACTTACACCTATCGCGGAGACGAGAAAGAACCGTATCTGAAGCGGAGTTACGACACGGCAGGCAACATGCAGTCACAGACAGTGTCGGAATACAATCCCAAAACCGGAGAAACGACCAGAACCAGTACGGTTTTTGAGGGTGTGGTGACCGGTACATGGATCACGGTGAAGGATGCACGCGGTTCCATACTGCGCATGGAAAACAATGTGCATGATCCGAATTACGAAATGATGCAGAACAACGAGTGGACGTATGACGACGCCGAGCACACCGCAGTCTGCGTCAGCGAGGATGGCGTAACCGAGAAAATATGGTATGACGAGCAGCAGCGCGTCCTGCGGGATGAATGCTACACGCCGGACGGTATTCTGCAGACCTGCACCGTCAATGATTTTTTTGACATTACCCGATAAATCTGGGAACCTTTTGCAGATACCAACGTCAAATACAATGCAGCGATCAGAAAACAGCGCGCGCAATATCCAAAACAAAGAAAAAATCACTGACCGCTGAATTAAAAGGAGGATTTTCTATGAAACGAACGATTGCAGCGATTTTATCTGCGGCTATGCTGGTAACGGCAGCTGCGGCAGCGGAAGCGCCGAGCAGTTGGGCGAAGTCGGCGGTGGATACCGCGCGGAACGCGGGCATTGTGCCGGAGCAGGTTGATCAGGCGTACACGCAGAGCATCACCCGAGCGGATTTCTGTGCGCTGGCGGCAGCGGTTTATCGCACCTGGGAAAAGAGCGGCAACGTAAAATCCATTGATAAGGCTGTGGTCTCCTTCTCGGATACCAAGGACGAGGATGTGCTGCTCTGTGCGTCTCTGGGCGTGGTGAACGGCGTTGGCAACGGCAAATTTGCACCGCAGCAGAAGCTGACCCGTCAGCAGGCGGCAAGTATGCTGCACCGTCTGGGCAATCTGCGCAGGAATGCCAAGGACAGCGTGAAGGACCGTATGCCGCACGTTTTCGCGGACGGCGCGGATATTCAGGCATGGGCACGCAGCGATGTGTACTGGGCGTACAACAGCGGCGTAATGAACGGCGTCAGCGGCAATCGTTTTGCACCGAATAACAGCTATACACGCGAGCAGTCCATCGCGACCATGCTGCGGCTGTATGATACCAAGTATGCTGTCAAGGACGACAGCACGAGCGGTACCGGCAGTAAATATCGGATTACTTATGGGGCTGTCGGCCCAGGTGTTTCGCAGGTATATCTGGAGGATACAAAGGGCAATCGCCTGCTGACAGATTACAAGAACACCAAGGGCGAATTTTACGATATTGAGTTGTTCGGTGAGTGGGTCACGCTGCGAGAAACCGTGGCTTACAAGCATGATGTGCACAACATGAAGACCGGTGAAACACTGGAAAACTACGCTGTTAGCGGCACGGACGGCGAGCAGGCCGGCTGGCTGCGTCCGTCTCCGGAGAATGGCGGTGAGGTTTATGGAAAGGACCGCATTATCTATGCCGATGGCACAAGCAGCACGCAGACGTATGACGCGTTGACCGATTTCAAGGACGGCAAAGCAGTTGTCCGCGTGGACAGCAAGACCATTGCCGCAATTGACACCACCGGCAAGACCCTGTGGAGCATGAATTTTGCGTTTGACCACAGCAAGATGGCTGTTGAAATTCTGCTTGCTGGTGATGGCAAGGGTGACCGCTTTGTTGTTGTAAATCGGGACGGTTCCTCGTACACGATTATCGCAGGCGGCAAGCGCATCGCGTCCAGTTCTCGTGCGCTGCAGCTGAATCAGTACAGCGATACCTACATCGCCGCAGAATCGACCGGTTATTACGCACTCTACAACTTCAAGGGCAAAAAGCTGACAAAGACCTATCAGAATGCGTTCAATGAGGTCGGTCAGAATATTTACAGCCGCTGGATCAGCAATACCGAATACGAGTACATCCGCTGTGACGCGGACGGCACGAACAAGGTTCTGTTCCGCGTGAAGTGCCCGAACGGCCGTCCGGGCGCACTGCCGACCGACGGCGCAGGCGTGTATGCGCTCCGCACGGATGAGCATACCGTTACCTGCTTTGACCGCTTCGGCACGACGCTCGGCACCATCAAGCAGGATGGTGAAATCACGCTGGAACCCACCTTTGAAAACGGCTGTGTCCGCGTGATGGATAAGCTGTACCTCCCGACCGGCGAGGAAATCTGATAAACATGAAAAAGGCACCGATTCGGTGCCTTTTTCATTTGCTGTGCCTTGTAACCGAGCAATGAAACGGTTATAATAGAACCTGTACGACAAAAGACGAAAAAGGAGGAATTTCCTTGCAGTTAGAACAAACGCTGCGGACGCTGTGCGCGCTGCCGGCGGTCAGCGGCTTTGAAATGCAGGCGGCAAAGGCCGTCGCGGAGCTGTTCCGGCCGTACTGCGACACCGTGGACGCGGACAAGAACGGCAATGTGATCGGCAGCTTGTCCTGCGGTAAAGAGGGCGCGAAAACCGTCCTTCTGGACGCGCATCTCGACCAGATCGGCTTTCTTGTCACCGAGGTACTGGACGGCGGCTTTCTGCGGTTCGCGCCGGTCGGCGGTGTGGACCCGCGCATGCTGCTCGGCGGTGAGGTGACCATTCTCGCAGACGAGCCGCTATACGGCGTGGTATCCTGCATGCCGCCGCATCTGCTCAAGGCAGGTGAGCAGAACAAGTCCGTCCCCATCGACCAGATGGCGATCGACACCGGTCTGCTCGATGCCAAAAGCCGCATTCGTGTCGGCACGCCGATCGTGTTCGCGCAGCAGCCGATCAAGCTGGCGGGCGGTCAGCTTTGCAGCAAGTGCCTTGACGACCGCGCAGGCGTTGCCGCCATCCTGCTGGCGATGGAGAAGCTGCACGCGGCAAAGGACAAGCTGAAGTGCAATGTCGCAGTGCTCATCAGCACGCAGGAGGAGGTCACCGAGCTGGGTGCACAGACCGGCGCGTTTACGGTTCAGCCGGAGTACGCCATCGCGGTGGACGTGACCCACGGCAGAACGCCGGACGGTCCGTCGGACGGTGTGTTCGACCTCGGCAGCGGCGTGGCAGTCGGCATGGGACCGAACCTGCATCGCGGCTTTACCAAGGCGCTCATCAAGACCGCCAAGGCGAACGACATCGACTATACGCTTGAAATCATGGAGGGCAACACCGGCACGAATGCGTGGACGATGCAGATCGTCGGCCGCGGTATCGCAATGGGTCTGCTGTCCATTCCGGAAAAATACATGCATACGCCGGTCGAGGTTGTGGAGCTGTCTGATGTGCAGGCAGTCGCTGACCTGATGGCAGAATTCCTGCGCGAATTTGACGGGGAGGTGGGCGCATGATCGAACTGATGAAGCAGCTGTGCGCGCTGCCGGGGCCGTCCGGCTGTGAGGATGCGGTGCGCGAGTTTGTGCTCGAGAAGGTAAAGCCGTTCGCGGACGAGATAAAGACCGATGCCATCGGCAACATTATGGTGTTCCGAAAGGGCAAAAAGGCGCTCGAGCGTCCGGTCGTTGTGTGCGCACACATGGACGAGGTCGGCGTTATCATCAAGCAGATTACGGACGACGGCATGCTGAAGTTCGGCTTTGTCGGCGGCGTGGACCCGCGTGTTGTCATCGGCCGACCGGTTCGCTTCGGTGATGTGCAGGGCGTGATCGGCATCAAGGCAGTTCATTTGACGACCGCAGCAGAGCGCCGCACCATGCCCAAGACCAAGGATTTGTATATCGACATCGGTGCAGCGAGCAAAGCTGCCGCCGAGGACAAGGTTTCGCTTGGCGATTACGGCGTGTTCGACTCGGCGGTTGTCGAGTTCGGCGACGGTCTTATCAAGGCCAAGGCGATTGATGACCGCGTCGGCTGTGCTGCGCTCCTCAAGCTCATCGAGGACGAGCCGCCGATCGACACCTGGTTCTGCTTTACTGTGCAGGAGGAAGTTGGTCTGCGCGGTGCGGCAAGCATGGCGTATGCGCTCGACCCAGGATTTGCAATGGTGCTCGAGGGTACGACAGCTGCTGATCTCGCAGAGGTGGAAGGCGGCAAAGCTGTTTGCCGTGTACGCGGCGGTGTGGTTCTGCCGTTCATGGATGGCGCGACTATCTACGATGCGGAGCTGTTTGAACTTCTGCGCAATGCCTGCGACAAGCGCGGCATCTGCTGGCAGACGAAAACGCGCGTAGCTGGCGGCACGGACGCAGGCCGCATCCACAAGAGCCGTGCGGGCGTGCGCGTGTGCGCGGCTGCGGCTCCGGTACGCTATATTCACTCGCCGTCCTCGGTGGCGGCAGTAGCCGACTGCGAAGCGGTGCTCGCTGCCGCACGCGCATTTCTGGAAGAACTCGGAGGGAACGACGAATGAGCAAGATTTTTGATTTATGGAACACGGTCGCGGGGGCATTCGGCCCTTCCGGCCGTGAGGATGCGGTCCGCGAGACCATCGCGGAGATTGCAGGCGCGTATATCGACGATGTGACGACGGATGCACTCGGCAACCTCATCTGCCGCAAAAAAGGCGCAAAGAATGGCAAAAAGCTGTTGTTTGCCGCGCATATGGACTCTATCGGTGTGGTTGCCACCTATATTGAGGACAAGGGCTTTATCCGTTTTTCGCAGATCGGCGGCCTGTATGTCGGCGACCTGCTGAATATTCAGGTGAAGTTTGCCAACGGCACGCGCGGCGTGATCTCGTACGAGGAAAAGACGCCGCTCAAGGATTTGACACTGGATAATCTGTTCATCGACATCGGTGCAAAGAATGCCGATGAAGCGCGCAAACTGGTGCAGATCGGCGATTTTGCCGTGTACGAAGCACCGCGGTTCGAGCAGAACGGCGTGCTGTGCGGCCCGTATCTGGACAACCGCATCGGCTGTGTGACACTCCTGCTGATGATGGAGCAGTTGGCGGACAAGGAAATCGAGAACGACCTGTACTTCGTGTTTACGGCACAGGAGGAGGTTGGCCTGCGCGGCGCAGGCGCGGCAGCGTTCGCAGTTGAGCCGGATGCGGCTATCGCAGTGGACGTGACCGATACCGGCGACCTGCCGGAGATGAAGTCCGCGATGGCGGTCGAGCTGGGCAAGGGACCGGCAGTCAAGGTGATGGACCGCTCGGTTATCTGCACACCGGCGGTTGTAGATGCGCTCGAGCAGGCGGCGAAGGACTGCGGTGTATCCGCGCAGCGCGAAATCCTGCTGTGCGGCGGCACGGATACGTCGGCGCTGCAGAAGGCGCGCGCAGGCGTGCAGGCAGGCGCGGTCTCCATCCCGACTCGCTATATCCATTCTCCGAGCGAGCTGTGTGCGGTTTCCGATGTCGAGGACGCGGCAAAGCTGCTGGCACAGTACGCACTCCAAAAATAACCGATAGAGTTACTGGGAATTTTGTAAAAAACGACAGGTGACAAGCTGCCGATTTTGCAGTATGATAAAGACACAGCAAGGGGGCTGATACCGATAAAAGGTGCAGGACTCTTGCTGTTTTTTTATACCTTTTCTCATTTCGACCACATCTTACTTACATACTACTCTTTGCCTGAAGCTGTTCTACCTTATGGTAGAGCGGCTTCGGGCATTTTACGCTCTTTATTCGGCAAAACGTGCACGTTGTCCGTGCTATACTGAATCTTGTTCGGGAGGTGCGGTATGGTCGTCTATCTGGATGTGCTGTTTGCCGTCAACGCGCTGATGGATGGTGCAACACTGCTTGCGGCGGCTCGCTTAGGCGGCGTGCAGGTGTGGAAAATGCGGCTGATTTTCTCAGCAGCACTCGGCGGCAGCTATGCCGTGCTGGGTGCGGTCTGGCCGGTGCTGACACTCGCGCCGCTGCGCCTTCTTGCAGGACTGGGCCTGTGCATGGTCGCTTTCGGCAGAGAGCGGCACCTTGCGCGGCTGTGTGCACTGTACGGCGTAGTCGCGGCCTCGTTCGCCGGACTGGCGGCGGCGCTGAGTGCCGCAAGCGGCAGGAGGCTGCTGCTCTCGTGCGGGTACTACTTTGCAGTGCCGATACAGGTGCTCGTGCTGGCGGCAGCTGTCGGCTACGCGGCAAGCGGGATACTCCTGTGCGGAGACGCGAAGCACGGCGCGCTGCACCGCGAAACGGAAACGCTGACCATCCGGTTCGGCAATCGGCAGACCGCCGTGCGTGTGCTGCACGACACGGGCAATGACCTGATCGAACCGGTATCCGGAAAGCCGGTCGTGGTGCTCGAGCGCAAGGCTGTCGAGTGTCTGCTGGACACGAAACTGCCGTTCGGCAGTGCGTCCGCGCAGCTGGCGGCTCTGCCGGAAAATCTGGCTGCACGCTGCGGTCTGCTGCCGTTTCACGCGGTCGGCACGGATGGCGGTCTGCTGCTGTATTTCCGGCCGGACAGCGTGCTGAGAGCGGACGGCACGGCACTCGACTGTGTGTGTGCAGTCAGCGCGGTCTCCATTGGACAGGGCGCGTACGAGGGACTTATCGGGGTGTGAAAGGGAGAGCAAAAATGAAAATTCTGCAGTGGTTAAAGACGATTTTACGGCGGTTTCGAGCACAAGGTGTACATTATATCGGCGGCAGCGATGTTCTGCCGCCGCCGTTGTCTCCGGAGGAGGAGGCCGCCGCTGTGGAGGCGAACAGCAGGGGCGATGTTGCGGCGCGCAACCGTCTTATCGAGCACAATCTGCGGCTGGTGGTGTTCCTGGCGCGCAAGTTTGAGTCGAGCGGTGTGGGAACAGAAGATTTGATTTCTATTGGAACGATCGGACTCATCAAGGCGGTGAGCACCTACCGAAGCGACAAAAACGTCAAGCTGGCGACATATGCATCGCGGTGTATCGAAAACGAGATCCTCATGCATCTGCGCAAGATTGCCGGACGGCGGAGCGAGGTTTCCATCGACGAGCCGCTGTCCTCGGACTGGGATGGCAACGAGCTGCTGCTGAGTGATATTCTCGGCACCGAGCCGGACAGCGTCATGCGGCCGCTCGAGGACGATGTGGACAAAATGCTGCTGCATCGTGCACTGGGGCATCTGCCGCCGAGAGAGCGGCAGATCATCTCGCTGCGGTTCGGCATCGGCACGCCGAAGGCGCTGACGCAGAAGGAGGTCGCGGATTTGCTGGGCATCTCGCAAAGCTATATTTCAAGGCTGGAAAAGCGGATTATCGCGCGAATGCGAAAAGACATTTTGAAGTATTCGGCGTTTTAAGGCAATACCGCATAATTGAACAAGAGTGATTTGCGAGTAAATTTTGCGTACTGACGAGGCACAGTTTTGCGGTAATACTTGATGTATTACCGTGAAACTTCGGCAGCGCGGACGGAACTCGCGCAAGGAACCGAAGCCAAAGTCAGGACACAAAATTTCCGCAAAGCACCGCGGCAGCGCGACCGGAGCCTGCGCAAGGAGCCGCCGCTTTAATTGTGCGGTGTTGCCTTAAGAAAGCGTGAGGAGTGAAAAGTTGAGAGGGGAGAGAACGTAATGGGGTATCGTTCGGCAAGTCGCAGATAATTCACAAATGCTGTGCAGAATATTCTCCAGGCCAACGAGTTGCGCGACACTGTCATGCATGCCGCGCTTGCGGAGAGTAACCCGCATGTGCAGCAGTAAGGTATCTGACGTTGCGTAGAGGTAGAGAAATGGGCGCACACTGTGCGCCCGCGCGACGTTAGCGCGTTTCCTCGGTTTGCAGCCGATGCGACAGTTTTCTTTTCTCCTGCACTATGCTATAATAAGAAAAAACCCAAGGGATGAGATACCATGCAGATCGAAATTCGGCAGTACGAGCAGCGTGATGCGGCACAGGCAGCAGAAATTTGGAACGAGGTCGTTGAGGACGGTAAAGCCTTTCCGCAGATGGAAAAGCTGGACGAGGTGACCGGTCATGCCTTTTTTACTGGGCAGACCTACACCGGCGTAGCGTACGACGCGGCAACCGGCGAGCTGGTCGGTCTGTATATTCTGCACCCGAACAATGTGGGCCGCTGCGGTCATATCTGCAACGCCAGCTACGCCGTCAAAAAGACCGTGCGCGGACAGCATATCGGTGAAAAACTGGTAAAGCACTGCATTGCACAGGGAAAAACGTGCGGATTCCGCGTGCTGCAATTCAACGCAGTCGTCAAGAGCAACGCGGGGGCGCTGGCGCTGTACAAAAAGCTGGGATTCACACAGCTTGGCGTGATTCCGGGCGGATTTTTGAACAAGGACGGCGAATACGAGGATATTATCCCGCATTACCACGTTCTATAAAGAGAAAAGGAGAAAACAATGCTTTTTTGCAATATTGATCTGTTGGATGAGAATTTTGCGCTCAAGCGCGGGCAGTACGTTGGCGTGAAGGACGGCAAGATTGCCTACATCGGCGATGCCGAGCCGCAGGAGGACTACGGTGAGCGTTACGACGGCAGACACCGTCTGCTGATGAGCGGCTTCTACAACGTCCACAGCCACGCGCCGATGACGCTGCTGCGCGGTTACGCGGAGAATCTGCCGCTGCAGCGCTGGCTGGGCGAGAAGGTATTTCCGTTTGAGGATAAGATTGACGACGAGGCGGCGTACTACGGGACGCAGCTTTCCATCGCGGAAATGCTGGCGAGCGGTACGGTTTCGTTCTCGGATATGTATTTCTTCTTCGACGGCATGATGCCCGCGATCCGCGAGAGCGGCATCAAGTGCAACCTCAGCCGCGGCCTGACCGTATTTGACGACAGCGACTACGAGAGCCTTGCCGCCTATAAGGACAATCTGCGTCTGCTGAACGAGTGGAACGGCGAGCTGGACGGCCGTCTGATCGGTGATCTGTGTATCCACGGCGAGTATACCTCGACGCCCAAGGTGGTCGAGGCGGTAGCCGCCCATGCGAAGGACGCGGGTGCGCGTATCCACATCCACCTGTCCGAGACGCAGACCGAGCACGAGGAGTGCAGGCAGCGTCATGGCCTGACGCCGGCGGCGTACATGAAGGCGCACGGTATTTTCGATTCCCCGACCACGGCGGCGCACTGCGTCTGGCTGGAGGACGAGGATTTCGATATCCTCAAGAAGCACAATGTTTCGGTCGCCTGCTGTCCGGCGAGCAACCTCAAGCTGGCATCCGGCTACGCGAACATTCCGAAAATGCTGGAGAAGGGCATCAATATCGCGCTCGGCACAGACGGCGCTGCCTCCAACAACAACCTGAATATTCTGCAGGATATTTACCTGTTCGGTGTGGTTTACAAGGGTTTCTATCACGATTCTACGCTGCTGACGCCTGCACAGGTGCTGCACACGGCAACGCGCGCCGGTGCGCTTTCGCAGGGACGCACGGACTGCGGCAAGCTGGCGGTGGGATATAAGGCTGACCTGTGCGTCATCGACACCGATACGCCGCAGTTTACGCCGATGACCGATGCTGCCTGCAACGTGGTCTATGCGGCTCAGGGCGCGGACGTTCGCCTGACCATGGTAGACGGCGAGGTGCTGTACCGCGATGGTGAATTCAAGACCATCGACATTGAAAAGGTAAAGGCGGAAACGCAGAAGCGCACGGACGCTATCCTGCGCCGGCTGTAAGGAGGGAGACCTATGCTGACAAAAGCAAATGTAGCGGAATCTGCAGCATATCTTAAAGAAAAGCTGCCGTTTGTGCCCGAAATCGCACTGGTGCTCGGCTCGGGCATCGGCCCGCTGGCTGATGAGGTGGAGAACCCGACGTATGTACCTTACGGCGAGATTCCGCACTTCAAGGTATCCACCGCGCCTGACCACGCAGGACGCATGGTATGCGGCACGCTGGCCGGACGCCGTGTTATCTGCATGCAGGGCCGTCTGCACGGTTACGAGGGCTACGCGCCGGACGAGGTGGCGTATCCGGTTTATGTGATGAAGGCGTTGGGCGTGAAGGCGCTTGTCGTGACGAATGCCTCCGGCGGCATCAACACCGGCTATCAGGCGGGCGATTTTATGCTGATCACCGACCACATCAATATGACCGGCAAAAGTCCGCTGACCGGCAAAAACGATCCTGAACTCGGTACCCGTTTTCCGGATATGACGTTCGCCTACAGCCATGAGCTCGGTGAAAAAGCCCTGCAGGCCGCTGCAGACTGCGGTCTTAAGCTGCATCAGGGTGTATACTGCGGCGTAAACGGCCCGCAGTTTGAGACACCGGCGGAGATTCGCATGTTCCGCACGCTCGGTGCGGATGCGGTCGGCATGTCCACCGTGTTCGAGGTCATTGCGGCCGCACACTGCGGTCTGCCGCTCGTCGGTATTGCCATGATCACCAATATGGCGGCGGGCGTGCTTATGCAGCCGCTCTCGGGCGCTGAGGTCAACGAGACTGCCGAGCGCCGCGGCGCAGAGCTGCGCCGTCTGGTGGCAAGGCTCCTTGAGATAATACCGCACAATTAAAGCTGCGGCGTTTTGCGGAAATTTTGAGCCCTGATGTCGTTGCGATTTCTTGCAATATGACAGTATTGCTGTAAAACCGCGCCTGATCGGCATGCAAAATTTACTCGCAAATCGCTCTTGTTCAATTATGCGGCATTACCTCAAAAAATTTAACGAATATTTTTAGAAAAGTGTTGACAGAAAGCGATTTCTGCGATATACTAATAAAGCTGTCACGGAAAAGCGTTGGCAGCTTGATTTCGAGGTGTGGCTCAGCTTGGTAGAGCGCTTCGTTCGGGACGAAGAGGCCGCAGGTTCAAATCCTGTCACCTCGACCACTTTTTTCAAATCAAATAACAATATTTCGAGGTGTGGCTCAGCTTGGTAGAGCGCTTCGTTCGGGACGAAGAGGCCGCAGGTTCAAATCCTGTCACCTCGACCACAAAAACTCTGGAAACCACATGGTTTTCGGAGTTTTTTGCTATCTGATGAAAATTATACTTACCACTTAATATATCGAAAGAGAGGACGGCATTGATGCAGAACGCAGAACAGAAGACCGCACTCATAGCGATGAGCGGCGGCGTAGACAGCTCGATCGCGGCTTACCTGATGCGGCAGGCGGACTTCCGCTGCATGGGCACAACCATGCGGCTGTACCGCAACGAGGATCTCGGCGCATGTAATTTCCGCACCTGCTGTTCGGAAAAGGATATCGAGGACGCGAGTGAGGTTGCATTTCAGCTGGATATTCCGTATGAGGTGCTGGATTTTACACTGGATTTTCAGGAGAAGATCATCGGCAAGTTTGTCCGCACCTATGAGGCAGGCGGCACGCCCAATCCCTGTATTGACTGCAACCGATTTATGAAGTTCGACAAGCTGCTGGATTTTGCCGAGCAGCACGGCCTGTATTACGTTGTCACCGGTCACTATGCCCGCATTGAGCAGGACGAACAGACCGGACGCTGGCTGCTTAAAAAGGGCGTGGACGCGGGCAAGGACCAAAGCTATGTGCTGTACACGATGACGCAGCGGCAGCTTGCGCACACCAAATTTCCTCTGGGCGACCGCAACAAGCCGGAGATCCGCGAGCTGGCGGAGCAACTCAGCTTCTGCAACGCACGCAAGCACGACAGCCAGGATATTTGCTTTGTGCCGGACGGCGATTACGTCAAGTTCATGGAGCAGTACACGGGCAAGCACTATCCGGCAGGCGATTTCCTCGATTTAGACGGCAAGCCGGTGGGAAAGCACAAGGGTGCTGTCCGCTATACCGTCGGCCAGAGACGCGGCCTCGGTCTTGCGATGGGTGAGCCGGTGTACGTCTGCGGCAAGGATATGGAGAAGAACACAGTTTCGGTCGGACCGGAGGCGGCGCTGTTCTCGGACACTGTGATCGTAGATGACATGAACTGGATTTCGATTCCGGAGCTGACCGAGCCAATCCACATCAAGGCGAAGATTCGCTACCGCCATCCGGAGCAGCCGGTGACGGTTTTTCCGATGGAGGACGGCCGCGTCAAGCTGGTGTTTGACGAGCCACAGAGAGCCGCAGCGATCGGTCAGGCGGCGGTGCTGTATGACGGCGATGTAGTTGTAGGCGGCGGCACCATCGTGGATGTGCCAAAGCAGGCGGGCAGATGAGGCGCGGCATGAAATTTCTCATTGCATCCGATATTCACGGCTCGGCATACTACTGCGAACAGCTGCTGCAGGCATTCGAGCGCGAGCAGGCTGCGCGTCTGCTGCTGCTCGGCGATATTCTTTACCACGGCCCGAGAAACGATCTGCCGCGCGATTACGCGCCAAAGAAGGTGATTGCCATGCTGAACGGCATGGCGGATATAATCCTATGTGTGCGCGGCAACTGCGACACCGAGGTGGACCAGATGGTGCTCGAGTTTCCAATCCTCGCGGACTATGCCGTCCTGCCGACAGGGGAGCGGCTGGTGTATGTCACGCACGGACATCAATTCAACACGAAAACACCGCCTCCGTTGTGTCAGGGCGATGTGCTGCTGCACGGACATACGCATATTCCGGCATGGGAGCCGTTTGGCAGGGAAAACCTGTATCTGAACCCGGGTTCAGTGTCCATCCCGAAAAATGATACCGCACATGGCTATATGACACTCGAAAACGGCGTTTTTACATGGAAAACGCTGAGCGGTGAACCATATCACACGCTTGCATTGTAAAAAAGAGGCTGACAGTTCACAGCTGTCAGCCTCTTTTTTATTGAATGTCGGTTTGCTTGCAAACCGCGTCCGCTAAAAGGCTTTGCCTTTTTATCGGAATCAGTCGATTTTTACGGTCCAGCCCAGCTCATCCGGCAGCTTGCCCCACTGGATGCCGGTCAGGGTGTTGTACAGCTTATGGGTAACTTCGCCGATCTCACCGTTGTTGATGTGAGCAACATCGCCCTCGTAGCGCAGTTCGCCAACCGGAGAGATAACTGCAGCGGTACCGGTGCCGAATACCTCTTCCAGCTTGCCGTCGTGGGAAGCCTTCATAACGTCAGCAATCGGCAGGCGCTCCTCGGATACCGGAATGCCCCAGTGCTTGAGCAGCTCGATGCAGCTCATACGGGTAACGCCCGGCAGAACGGTGCCGACGGTCGGAGCAGTGTAAACGGTGCCGTCGATCTTGAAGAAGCAGTTCATGGAGCCGACTTCCTCAACGTACTTGTGCTCAACGCCGTCCAGCCACAGGGTCTGCTCGTAGCCCAGCTCGTGTGCCTTTACCTGAGAGATCAGGGATGCAGCGTAGTTGCCGCCGCACTTGGTGAAGCCGGTGCCGCCCGGGCAGGCACGGGTGTACTCATCCTCGACGAAGATCTTAACCGGATTGATGCCGGTGGAGTAGTATGCGCCGACCGGAGAGCATACGATGATGAACTTGTGAGTGCGGGAGGTACGAACGCCCAGATGCGGCTCGGTAGCGATTACAAACGGACGGATGTACAGGCTGGTGCCCTCAGCGTGCGGAACCCAGTCCTGATCGAAGGAAACAATGGCCTTGACAGCCTGAACAAAATCCTCTACCGGCAGGCTCGGCAGGCACATACGATGGTTGGTGTTGATCATGCGCTGTGCATTCTTGTCCGGGCGGAACAGCTGAATGGAGCCGTCCGGGGTGCGGTAAGCCTTCAGACCCTCAAAGGACTCCATTGCATAATGGAAAACCATCGCTGCCGGATCAAGCTCAAGCGGCTGATACGGTACGATGCGGGCGTCGTGCCAGCCCTGTTCCTCATCGTGGTCAATGATCAGCATGTGATCGGTATAATGAACGCCAAAGCCGAGGTTGCTTTCGTCCGGCTTTGCTTTAGGAGTAGTAGTGCGCTGTGTTGTGATCTGCAGCATGGTTGCTTCACTCTTTCTGTATAAGAATTTGTACTCTTTTATTATAGCACTCGATTCTCACAACGCAAGGTGTTTTTCGGCAGAAAGGGTGACAAACCCGCTGCGCTTTGGTATAATATGTTCGTACGAATTGCTGAAAGGAGTGAGTGCGTATCAAAAAAATCATCAACTGTGTGCTGTGTGCCGCGTTGCTGCTGACGTTTCTGCCTGCACCGGCGCATGCGGTGACGCTGACAGCGATAAATGACTCTATCCTGCCGCTCGACGAGAGCACCATGCCTGCGCGTCTCGGCGGCGAAACCTATGTGCCGTACAGTGTGTTTACCACGCTCGGCGTGTCAGCCTCGGAGAATGACGGCGTGCTCGATCTTTCCGCAAACGGCGAAACGCTCAGCTTTTCGACTGCGGAAGGCTATGTGTACGACCAGAATCTGAACAGCTATTCCACACCCGCGTATGAGATGAACGGAACGGTTTATGTGCCGGTCAAGCTGTGCTGTGCGAAGTTTGGCTTTACCTATTCTTCACTGACCCTGCAGGGGGAAAATGTGCTGCGTGTCGCGGACGGCTCGGCACAGAGCGATTCGGCGTTTATTGCGGCGCATACCAAGGTGATTGAGAACACGATCGACAACTACAAGGGCAGCACTTCCGAGTCGGACCGCAGCAATAACACGAATACCAATCCGGCACCGGCAAAGCCGGTGGACAACGATACCATCGAAATACCGAAGGTAGAGGAAAAGCCGGCGAAGAAGCCGGTCCGCGTGTATCTTGCCTATTACGGCGCACCGAACGAAAACACGGCGGCTGTTCTGGACAATCTGCATGACGCAGGCAGGCAGGCGGCGTTTTTCCTTCCGACGGATACCTCCGAATGGGACGATGATCTGGTTCGCCGAATCGCAGCGGAGGGACATACGGCAGCCTTTCTGCTGCAGGCGGACAGCAAAACCACAGGAGCAGACATGCTGGCCGACCTTGCCGCTGCGAACGAACGCCTGACGCTGCTGACCGGTGTTGCAGCCCGCATAGCCGCCAACCAGAGCGGCAGCGACGCGCTCACCGAAGCACAGCGCAGCGTGCTCATCGGTGCAGGCTACCGCCTGTGGGATGCCGGTCTGGACAGCGGCGATTCCGAGAAAAATGCGGCGGAAGCGTATACGCAGACCGTACAGTATTTCGCCTCCACATCCGGCGTGGTTGTCGTGCGGCTGCACCACAGCAAGGCAACCCCGAGGCTGACCGAAGCACTGTGCTCGTATATCGGACGGCAGGGTATTTCGGCAGGACGCATTACATATAGCGTTACGCCGGTCAACAGTGCATCCGATACCCGATGAAGGGAGGACTATATGAAGCTGATCTTATGTGTGGATGATAAAGGCGGCCTGGCCTTTAACCATCGCCGACAGAGCCGCGATCGTGTGCTGAATGAGCGCATTCTTATGCACTGCGGTATGCACAGGCTGTGGATAAGTCCGTACACCGCAAAGCTGTTCGGAGCGGATACGGCAGTACGGCTTTGCATCGCCGAGGATTGCCTCGAGCGGGCGGCAGAGGACGATTACTGCTTCGCTGAGGTGCACGATCCTGCACCCTACTTAAACAGGGTACAGCAGGTGATATTATATCACTGGAATCGTGTCTATCCCGCCGAACGGTATTTCACCCTTCCGGAAACCGGATGGACGAAGCAAAGCGAGACCGAATTTGCCGGTTCCTCGCATGAGAAAATAACAGAGGAAGTATTTGTTAAATGCGAAAATTGACCCGCGCGTTTGCGCCGATTGTATTCGTGCTCAGCCTGCTGCTTTCCGGCTGTGCACTGCCCATGCCGTCGAGCAGTATGGTTTCGATGGACGAGCTGCCCGCCTACTCGGATTCTGCTTATGTCGAGATCGACGGCAACCAGCCATTCTTCACCGACGCAGACAAGCAGGAGACCGAAGCGTTTGAGGAATATTCGGATTTGGATTATCTCGGACGGTGCGGCACGGCATACGCCAATGTCGGACAGGAGCTGATGCCCGCAGATGGAGAAAAACGCGGTTCGATCGGTCAGGTCAAGCCAACCGGATGGCATACCGTCAAGTATGACTGTGTGGACGGCAAATACCTGTATAACCGCTGTCACCTGATCGGCTGGCAGCTTACAGCCGAGAATGCCAACAAGCAGAATCTGATCACCGGCACGCGATACCTCAATATTGAGGGTATGCTGCCGTTTGAGAATATGGTCGCTGACTATGTGAAGGAAACCGGCAACCATGTGCTCTATCGGGTCACGCCGGTGTTTGAGGGCAGCAATCTTGTTGCCTCGGGCGTGCAGATGGAGGCGTGGTCGGTCGAGGACGACGGCGAAGGCATTTGCTTCAACGTGTACTGCTATAACGTCCAGCCAGGCGTGGAAATTGATTATGCCTCCGGCGAAAGTCAGGCAGCGTAAAGAAAAACAGCAAGTTCAGTTGGACTTGCTGTTTTTTCTTTCATTGAGAATGGAGAATTGAAAATTGAGAATTTCGGTAACGCGCAAAGCGCGTTTATTCAATAACCGCCCTTTGGGCGGTTTGAGGCTGTCGAAATCACGCTTTCAATCGAATGCTGAAGAAAAACCGCGTCCTCCGGACACATTTTTTCTTCCCTTGTATAAAAACCGAGGTACACGCCCCCGGTTTTTATGAATTTGCTGCGCAAATTCTATTTTATGCGTGCTGTCGCACGAAGCACAAAATAGAAATCTGACTTTTCGACAAGCTGTAACCGCCCTTTGGGCAGTTTCTTTCATTCTCCATCCTCAATTTGTTAAATTTGCTTGCGGATGTGCTCCAGTGCGCCCTTCTCCAATCGGGATACCTGCGCCTGTGAGATGTGTATCTCGTCAAACGAAAGGATGTGATTTTCAGGATAATTTCTGCGCTTATCGTACGGTAAAAGTACGGATTTGTCAAGATGGGCCGGGAAAATCAAGCGATTGACCAATAGAGCAGCAAAGCCGCAAGAAACCCATCACATCCGTCTTTTTCACCGGAAAAATTTATGCTATAATGGTATCAACTACTAAGGGGAAAGGCGGGATACCGTTGCGCACAAGACCAATCCTTGCGGCAGCGGCGCTGCTGCTGGCGGCCGGACTTGCCGCCGTGACGCATCAGGCCGTATCGCAGGCGGACGAGCCGCTCCGCATTGGCACGACGTACATGACGATGAACAACCCGTTTTACAGCGTCATTGACGAGGAACTGCGGTTGGTGATCGAAAGCCGCGGCGATATTCTGCTGACGCGTGATCCGGCACTCGATCAGGAGCGGCAGAACGAGGAGATACGCGATCTGCTGCACGAAAATATCGACCTGCTGGTGCTCAATCCGGTGGACTATCGTGAGATCGAGCCGGCACTGCGGGAGGCACAGAAGGCGGGCGTACCGGTCGTGGTTATCGACTCGCAGGTCGGCAACCCGGATTTGGTAGCGTGCACGATCGCGTCCGACAACTACGGTGCGGGTGTGCTCTGCGCGGAGCACCTGATGAACACGCGTGATTCCGCGAAGGTCGTGCTGCTTGAGCACGCATCTACCAAGTCCGGCCGAGACCGTATCCAGGGCTTTTGCGATACGCTGGCATCCGACGTCAACTATCAAATCATCGGTCGCGCGGACAGCGCCGGTCAGCTTGAAGTCGCCATGCCGGAGATGGACAAGCTGCTTGAACAGGGCATTGTGCCGGACGCCGTGATGTCACTTAACGACCCGAGCGCACTCGGCGCGATGGCGGCTCTGCAGGAGCATGGCATGCTGCAGGATACGGCGGTTTACGGCGTGGATGGTGCTCCCGAAGCGAAAAGCATGATCAGCGAGGGCGCTATGACGGCGACAGCGGCCCAGTCACCCATTCGGCTGGGGCAGATTACCGCGCAGACGGTCTACGCGATCCTGAACGGCGAGGACTACGAAAAGGAAATCACGGTTCCGGTAGCACTGGTGACCAGGGACAACGTAAACAGCTACGACATGGACGGCTGGCAGTAGGGGGGATGGTATGGCACAGAGTTTGCAGTTTTTCCGCCGGATTATGCTGCTGCTGAATATCACCGTGTGCGTATTCCTCGCATGGGTGTTCGGCATGACGCCGGTGCTGGCGGCGCGGCAGTCGGACGGTGTGACGTTCACGCAGAATTTAAGCGCGCTGCCGGCCAAGCCGTGGACGCTGACCGTAGCGATTCTCAGCATGGCGGCGCTCATTGTGGTTGGTGTACTGCGCAGACGCAGCTATCATTTCGTCGGCTGGACCGAGCCGTTATTCGCGCTGTGCGTGATTTTTGCGCTGCATCTGGACTACAACGGCCTGCTGCTGTATGTGGTTGTGGATTTGATCGACGGCCTGCACGGCAGAACGCGCCGCCGGTTTCTCGGCGTCATGACGGCGCTGTTCCTGCTGACCGGTTTGGGTGCCCTGCAGGGAGCGCTGCACACGGTTCCGTTTTCGGAATATCTGCTGTATTTTGACATGCACACGCGGCAGCTTTTGCAGAGCACGGTGGATTTGCTGGGCGCACTGCACCTTATCCTGTTCGTGGTGTACATGGTGGTGCTCATCGGGCAGAGGACCGAGGAAAATTCGGCAATACGCCGTCTCAACGGCGAACTGGAACAGGCGAACGATCGGCTTTCGGTTATGAACGAGCAGCTCAAGGCTTACGCCGCCGAGAGTGAACGCATGGCCGAAACGCGCGAGCGCAACCGCCTTGCCCGCGAGATTCACGACACGCTCGGCCACGCGCTGACCGGCATTACCGCCGGTGCGGACGCATGTCTGCAAATGCTGGAAATCTCGCCCGAGATGGCGAAAAAGCAGATGGAACGCATTGCGGCTACCGCTCGTGAGGGCATGAATGAGGTGCGCCGTTCGGTGCGGGCACTGCGGCCGGATGCACTTGAGCGCATGCAATTAACAGATGCGATAGCGAAGCTGTGCACCGAAATGCAGGCGACTTCGCAGGCGGAGATTATGCTCGATCTGCAGGCTGAGGATCTGCGGCTGTCGCCGGACGAGGAGGACGCGGTGTACCGCATCGTGCAGGAGAGCATCACGAATGCTATCCGGCACGGACACGCAACCGCGGTGCGTGTGCGCATTGCAGCGGAGGAGCGTCGGCTTGGCATAACGGTAGCGGACAACGGCTGCGGCTGCACGAAAATTGAGCCGGGATTTGGTCTGCGGCACATGCGCGAGCGGCTTAAGCTGTTAAATGGCACGTTAAAGGTGAAGAGTGAAAACGGATTTGAGCTGCACGCGGAAATTCCGTTAAGATGGGGTGATGTATATGATTAAAGTGCTGCTGGCAGACGATCAGGAGCTGATTCGGGAAAGTTTAGGCTTTGTTTTGAACGCACAGAGCGATATTACCATTGTCGGCATGGCGAAGAACGGCCGCGAGGCCATCGAACTGGTGCGCAGCGAAAAGCCGGATGTTGTGCTGATGGACATCCGCATGCCCGAGGTGGACGGCGTAGAGTGTACGCGGCTGATCAAGTCGGCGCATCCGAATATCAAGGTGATTGTGCTGACCACGTTCGACGATGACGAGTATGTGTTCAACGCGCTGCGGTTCGGCGCGTCCGGCTATCTGCTCAAGGGCGTATCTGTCGCGGATTTGACCAATGCGGTGCGTGAGGTCGTGCGCGGCGGCTCCATTATCGCGCCGGACGTGGCAAGCAAAGCCTTGCAGATGTTCGCGCGGATGGCCAAGGGCAACCTCACCATCGGTGTGGACGAAAAGCAGACTGAGGATTTGCAGGATAACGAATGGCGCATCATCCGTGAGGTCGGTGCCGGACTGTCTAACAAGGAAATCGCGGCCGCGCTCTGCCTGTCCGAAGGCACGGTGCGCAACTATCTGAGCAGCATTCTCAGCAAGCTGGATCTGCGCGACCGCACGCAGCTTGCCATCTGGGCGGTGCAGACCGGCGTAGCCGGACGGCCGTTCGGAGGTCCGCAGTGAAGGGGCTGACGAAGCGTCTGACGGCGGCTATCCTGCTCACGGCGGTGTGCCTGACTGCGACCGTGTACAGCCGCACACGTCCAGTCGAACTGCGACTCGGCTTTATGGCGGGCAGCTACTGGGATGCGCCAAACGGCAACTGCTACGCTGTCATCGACGCGGCGATCGAGCGGTTCGAGCGGGAGCACCCGAACGTGCACGTCACCTACACGAGCGGTATTCTCAAACGGGATTACTCGGAATGGCTCGTAGACCAGTATCTGCTCGGCAGTGAACCCGACGTGTTCCTCGTGCTGCCGGAGGATTTCGGAACGCTGTGCGAGCTGGGTGCACTGGCGCCGCTGGACGGCTATCTTGCGCAGGACGAGGCGGTGTCCGACACGGATTTCTATCCGGCGGCGCTGCAGAGCGGCGCGGAGAACGGCGTGCAGTACGCGCTGCCGTATGAGTGCGTACCGACGCTGATGTGCGTCAACAAGACGCTGCTCGAAAGCGAAGGCATTGCTGTGCCGTCCGGCGACTGGACGTGGGAGAATTTTTACAACATCTGCGCCAAGGTTACGCGCGACACGGACGGTGACGGCGAAACCGATCAGTTTGGCTGCTACGGCTATACCTGGCAGGATGCGCTGATCGCGAACGGCACATCGCTGTTCACTGAGGGCGGCAGCAGCTGTCTGATCTCTCTGCCAAGAGCCGTGCAGGCGGTGGCGTTTGCACAGCGGCTGGACAAGCTCACCGCAGAGACCGCGCCTTCTGCGCGGGACTTTGACGAGGGCAGGGTGGCGTTCCGGCCGTTCCTGTTCTCGGATTACCGGACCTATCAGCCGTATCCGTGGCGCATCAAGCGGTACTCAGATTTCTTGTGGGACTGCATTCCCATGCCGCACGGTCCGGCAGGCGGCAACAGCTCGGAGCTGAGCACCGTGCTCGCAGGCATCAGCAGCCGCTCGGCGCATACAACGCTTGCGTGGCAGTTTCTGCGCGAGCTGACCGCCAATGCGGATAATCAGTCCATGCTGTTTACGGATTCGCACAGCGTGTCCGCGCTGCGGAGCGTGACCGACTCGGACGAAACCCGCCGGATTCTCCGGCAGGACACGCCCGGCGAAAGCCAGTCCGGTGTGGAAATGCTGTCGGATGTCATGGAGCAGGCGGTTGCCGCGCCGCGCTTCCGCAATTACGATCAGGCACTGCTGTTCACCGAAGGACTGGTGCAGAATGCGATGGAGGACGAGCATAATCTGTCACTCCAGCTTCAAAGAGTCCAGCATCAGGTGCAGGAATATTTACAGGAATAAGCAGCGAAAAACGCAGGCGTTCAGCGCTCTGTTTGTGTGATATGCACAGACAGGGCGCTTTTTCTTTGCGTATTTTGATAATCGGCATGACATTTGTCATAGAAAAACAGGACGATTATCACAAGCGAGTCATGACAAAATGCAGATTTCATACAGGATAAAATCCGGTATACTATGCTCAACAAACAGGAAAGAGGGAACGGAAAATGAGATACCTGATTTTAGTCAGCCACGGCACCTTTGCACCGGGTTTGCACAACGCGCTCGGCATGATGGCAGGCAGCGACCGCGAGGACATCCGCTCGACCAGCCTGCTCGACGGCATGGACGTTGACACCTTCCGCGCAAACTTCACAGAGCTGGTGGGGGACATCACCGCCGAGGACGAGATCATCCTCACCGCGGACATCATCGGCGGCTCGCCGCTGACCACCGCACTCGATGTGCTCACCGAAAAGGGTCTGCTGGGCAAAACGCTTGCCATCGGCGGCATGAACCTGCCGCTCGTGCTGACGGCGGCCTTCGCGGATGCGGAGACACCGCTCGATGAGCTGGAACAGGAACTGACCGGCGAGGCCAAGGACCAGATCAAGCGGTTTGACCTCGGCGGCGATGAAGACGACGATATTTAAGGCAACACCGCACAATTAAAGCGGCGGCTCCTTGTGCAGGCTCCGGTCGCACTGCCGCGGTGCTTTGCGGAAATTTTGTGTCCTGACTTTGGCTTCGGTTCCTTGCGCGAGTTCCGTCCGCGCTGCCGAAGTTTCACGGTAATACATCAAGTATTACCGCAAAACTGTGCCTCGTCAGTACGCAAAATTTACTCGCAAATCACTCTTGTTCAATTATGCGGTATTGCCTTAATAAAAATAGTAAAGAGCAGTATTAAGGAGGAAAAAGTTATGTCAATCTCTTTTATTCGTGTTGACGACCGTATGATCCACGGCCAGACCTGCACGCGCTGGGCGCTCGAGTATCCGTGCGACGGCCTCATTGCTGTAAACGACAAGGCGGCTACCACGCCGGTGCTCAAGGCGGCGTACAAGAACGCCAGCGACAAAAAGACCTTCGTGTGGACGCTCGACGAGTGGCGCGCCAAGTGCGGCAAGGTGCTTGCCAGCAAGGATCGCTACTTCCTCATCACCAAGGACCCGATCACGATGAAGAGCATCCTCGTGGACGACGGCTTTGATCCCGGTGAGGTAAAGACGGTTATCATCGGACCGTGCAACGACCGCCCGGGCGCGACCAAGTTGGGCAACAATCAGGCGATCACCCAGCCGGAGGCGGACGCACTCGAGGCCATTATGCAGAAGGGCTACGAAGTAGAGTTCGCGCTCATCAAGGAGGCCGCCATCGGCAACTGGAAGAAGTTCCGCGGTCAGTTCGGCTACTAAATTCTATTTCACAAAATAAAAAAGAAAAGAGGGAGAACTTATGCAAGTTCAAGTTTGGCAGGCTGCATTGTTCGGATTGCTCGCATGTCTGGCATCCATGCCCGGTCTGGGCGGTACGGTGCTCGGCAACTACACGCTGGGCCGTCCGCTGGTAGCGGGTCTGATCGTCGGCCTCATCATGGGCGATGTGCAGACCGGTATCTATCTCGGCGCGGCCATTCAGGTCGTATACATCGCGCTCGTAACGCCGGGCGGCACGGTTTCCGCTGATGTTCGCGCGATCTCTTACATCGGCATTCCGCTTTCCATGGTTGCCGTGCATTCCATGGGTCTCAATCCCGCATCCGCTGAGGGACAGGCAATGGCGGTAACGCTCGGTTCGGCTGTCGGCACCATCGGCACCGTGCTGTTTTACGGAACAGCTACCGTAAACCTTGTTTGGCAGCATATGGGCTGGCGCGCTCTGGAAAAGGGCGATCTGCGCAAGCTGTATGTGGTCGATATGGGTCTCCCGTGGATTTCCCACATCCTGTGCTCGTTTATTCCGACGTTTATCATCACCAAGGTCGGCACCAGCATGGTAGATCTGATGAAGGCCTACCTGCCAATGGACGGCGTGGCAATGAAAACACTGTTCACCGTCGGCTCGTTGCTTCCGGCAGTCGGTATCGCCATCCTGCTCAAGCAGGTTGCGACCAAGCCGGTTGATATTCTGGTATTCGTATTCGGCTTCACGCTGGCCGCTTGCATGGGCCTCAACCTGATTGCGGCATCTATCGTCGGCGGTTTCTTTGCGGTCATCAACTACCGCATCAAGATCCTTGCTTTGCAGAAAGCTGCTCCCGCAGCTGCATCTGCTGCCGCAGCGGAATTTGATGACGATGAGGAGGAGATTTGATCATGGCAGAAAAGAAACTTTCCAAGAAAGCGCTGAACAAATCGTTCCGCAACTGGTTTTACGGCCATCTGACCTGCTTTTCGCAGGAGCATATGCAGACCTTCGGCTACCTGTGCGCCATGCTGCCGCTGGTAGAGGAGCTGTACGACACCAAGGAGGAGCAGACCGAAGCCCTCAAGACTTATTCCGCATTCTTCAACACCGAGCCGCAGCTCGGCACCGTCATCGTCGGCATGACCGCCGGTCTGGAAGAAGCCAAGGCCAACGGCGAGGACATCGACGGTGAGATGATCAACGGCATTCGCGCCGGTCTGATGGGACCGGTGGCCGGTATCGGTGACAGCCTGCTGGTCGGCACGCTGATTCCGATTCTGCTGGGCGTTGCGCTCGGCTTATCCTCTGGCGGTTCTCCGCTCGGCGCAATCTTCTACATCATCGCGTACAATGTCATTCTGACGCTCGGCATGCGCCTGCTGTATTTCAAGGGCTATGAGCTCGGCGGCAAGGCGGTTGAAATGATTGTCGGCGAAAAGGCGAACGCCATCCGCGAGAGCATTATTATGCTCGGTACGGTCGTTATCGGCGCAGTCGCCGCAAGCTGGATCTCAATCACAACGCCGCTCGTCCTGCCCGGTGACATTTCTCTCCAAAAGGATGTGCTGGATACCATATTCCCCAAGATGCTGCCGCTGGCTACCGTTATGCTCTGTTATTGGCTGATGAGTAAGAAGAAAATGGCACCGACGACCGTTATGCTCGTGCTGGTCGGCATTGCGCTGGTCGGCGTGCTGGTTGGATTCTTTGATCCGCAGCTCGCATACTAATTCAGATTCACTCAGACTATATCACACTTTCACCCCTCTGGCCGCTGAACGAAATCGTTCAGCGGCCGCCGTACAGGAAAGGAGTTTTCTTAATGAACAAGACCGCATTACTGCACGAGGCCAAACAGCAGCAGCAGGCCCTTCGGCAGCTTTCCCTCTGGAAGCGAATCGCTATGCTGCTCTCCTCCTGCGCGGCGGTGTTGGCATGGTGGGGCATCGCGGGCAGCGGATTGCGCTTCGCGGGCGGCGTATGCGGCGTGATTATCGCGCTGGTGTGCGCGGTCTGCGCGGCTGTGATCGGACTGGGCATCCGCAACGGAAACCGCAATGTCGCCAACATTTTGTCGGCGGCAGAGCAGGCATAAAGGAAGAAATGCAATGAATCAACAACAATATCGGTTGCTGTGCATGGATATTGACGGCACGCTTCTGAATTCCGCGCACAAGCTGCCGCCCGCCAACCGCGAGGCTGTGCAGTCTGCGGCGAAGAACGGCGTGACCATCTGCCTGATGAGTGCACGACCGCCGCGGGCAGTGTTCCCGATTCGGGATGCGCTCGGCGTGGATGGACCGCTGGTGTGCTGCGGCGGAGGACTGATTCTCTCGGGCGAAAAACGGCTGGCGGACAGCCGCCTGACTCGCGAATGCACACGGGCCGTCCTGCAGGAAACACAGGCGCGAGGTATCCACTTGAGCGTTTACCGCGACCTCGACTGGCTCATTGCCGCCGAGGACGAGTGGAGCCGCGCCGAGGCGCAGATAACCGGCGTACAGCCGACCGTCGCGCCGTTGGAGACTCTGTTTGCAGACTGGGGCGACGCAGGCGCGCACAAACTGCTCTGCATGGGCGAGAAATCGCAGATTGACGAAATGATTCCGGTACTGGAGGCGAAGCACCTGCCGATGACGCTCGTGCGCTCCAAGGACGAATATCTTGAAGTCGTACCGGCAGGCGCGGGCAAGGACACGGCCATGCATGTGCTGTGCGATTCGCTGCACATCTCGCCCAATGAGGTGATGGCACTCGGTGATCACGACATTGACGCGCCGCTGCTCCGCGCCGCCGGACTGGGCATTGCAGTGGGCAACGCTTCTCCGCTCGCACGGGCAGCCGCCGACGAAGTGACCGCTTCGTGCGACGAGGACGGCGTGGCGTGCGCCATTTATCGCCATATCGGGGGAGGTACAGGAATGAAATACCGTTTGCTCGCGCTCGATCTGGACGGCACACTGCTGAACTCCCGCAAGGAGGTAACGCCCGAGGTCAAACAGGCGCTCCGGTGGGTCAAGGAACGCAGCGTACACGTTGTGCTCTCGACCGGACGCATTGTCGGCGAAGCGGCGGAGTTCGCCCGTGAGCTGCCCTGCGAGGATTTGATGGTCACGGCGGGCGGCACGGCGATTGCCACTGCATCGGATGAGCGCATTCTGCAAAGCTGGGACATGCCGTGCGAAATCGGCGCAAAGGTGGTCGAGGCGGTGCAGAGCCGGCCGGTACGCGTGATGATCTACGTCGGCAGCAAAATCTATATCAACGAATATTCCAACCGCGATTTTGTCGCAAATTACCGCGTAGAGGGCTTTCATGCGAATAAAATCGTCGTGGAGGACATCGCCGGTGAGATTCGGAAAAACCATCTGAACGTCACCAAGGTGTACGCACTCGGCGAACGCGAGGTGCTCGAGCAGGCGCTTGCGGAGATTCGGCCGCTGCCGGGTCTAACGATCACAAGCTCAGGCTCGGACAACTTTGAGATTCTGCCTGCCGGTGCGGATAAGGGCCGCGCGCTGACCCGTCTGGGCGAGATGCTCGGCGTGACGCCCGCTGAAATGGTCGCCATCGGTGACAGCGACAACGATGCGGAAATGCTTCGCGCAGTCGGGATGCCGGTGGCGATGGGCAACGCGGATGCAGCGCTCAAGGATCTGGCAAAATACATCACCGCAGACTGCGACCACGATGGCGTGGCACAGGCAGTCTATCACCTATTCAAATAACACAAGAGGAGGAAGAGACATGCCGTTTATGACCATTCCGGAAGCTGCGGTTTTATGGCACATTTCCGCCGCCGAACTGCGGCAGCTTTGCGAAAACCGTGAGATTCTCGGCGCGGTACGCGTGCATCAGCGCTGGTTTATCCCGGAGGATGCGGCCTGTCCTTCCGAAATCCTTCCCGTATCCTGAACCTTGTCGGAGGTCTTTCCATGGCACAAACCGATCTGCAAATCCACAGCAGCCTGACTGCAGGCGGTGAGCTTTCGCCGCGTGCACTGGCCGAACGCTGCTGTGAGGAACGGCTGACGCTGGCGGCTTTGACCGACCGGCGGGCAGTCAGCGGTGTGCCGGAATGTATCTGGCGCGGCGCACAGCTCGGTGTGCGCATTGTGCCCGGCATTGAACTCGACTGCCGCTGGCGGGAACGGGATTTCCTTACGCTCGGCATCGGCATTGACATCACATGTCCGGCGCTGCTCGAGATTGAGCGGACGCGGAACGATTCGGTGCAGTCGTTTGCAGCCGAGCAGGCGATTCGCACGATTCACGAAGCAGGCGGACTGGCCGTGCTCGTGCCGCCGAATGAGATGGACGACACCTTTCCGGTGGCGGCATTCGACGGCATTGCGGCATACGGCAGCCATATGCAGGCGGACACCGCGCGGTATCTCGCGCTGGCGCGAGAGCACGGGCTGCTCGTCACAGGCGGCAGCGGATTTCTACGCGAAACCCTCCCGCCGCACCGACTCGGTGCGGTGACGTTCGGCGGACACGAAACAGACATTGCAGCGGCAGTCCTTGCCGCGCTCACCCAATCGGAAAAAGAGTAAAAGGAGTTTTTACCATGACAGCATTTGAATATACCATCACGGATTCCATCGGTATCCACGCACGCCCGGCCGGTATGCTGGCGAAGGAGGCCGCAAAATACAAGAGCAAGGTTTTCCTGCACTTCGGTGACAAGAAAGCCGATGCACGCCGCCTGATCGCTATCATGGGCATGGGCATCAAGCACGGCAGCACCGTCTGCGTGGAAGTCGAGGGCGAGGACGAAGCGGAAGCTGCGGCGCAGCTTGAGGCATTTTTCAAGGCGAACCTGTAAGGAGTGAGCGAGATGGAGCAGATTTTCGGCAAGGGCGTATCCAAAGGCGTAGCGGCGGGCCCGATCAGCTTTTACCGTCGTCCGAGCGGTGAAATTCCGCGCCATGAGGTGAGCGACACCGCGGCAGAGATTGAGCGCTTCCGCGCGGCGCGGGAAACCGCCAGGGCACAGCTCGGCGCACTGTACGAAAAGGCACTCGCGGAGGCCGGTGAGGATGCGGCCATGCTGTTCGAGGCGCACCAGATGATGCTGGAGGATCTGGATTTCGTTGAGAGCATCGAGGGCATGATCGAGAACGACCGCGTGAACGCCGAAGCCGCTGTCAGCGACACGGGCGCACAGTTCGCGGAGATGTTCGCGGCGATGGATGACAGCTATATGCAGGCGCGTGCGGCGGATATTCGCGATATTGCGGCGCGTGTTGTCGGCATCCTGACCGGCGAGGGCGAAAGCGGCATCGTATCCGATGTGCCGTGCATCGTGGCGGCGGACGACCTCGCGCCGAGCGAAACCGTGCAGCTCGACAAGTCGCTCATCCTCGGCTTTATCACCTCGGCGGGCTCGGCCAACTCGCACACGGCGATTCTGGCGCGCACGATGGGCATTCCGGCCATTATCAGTGCAGGAGATGCGCTGCAGCCGGAAATGGAGGGCAAGTACGCCATCATTGACGGCCAGACCGGCGAGGCGGTTATCGAGCCGGATGACGCCGAGCGCGAGCGTCTGCTCAAAAAGCAGGCCAAGGAGAAGGCGCTGAAAGAGCTGCTCGATCAACTCAAGGGCAAGCCCAACATGACCAAAGACGGCCGAAATGTGATGGTCTACTGCAATATCGGCTCTCCGGCAGATATTGATGCGGTTCTGCAGAATGACGGCGGCGGCATCGGCCTGTTCCGCTCGGAATTTCTGTACCTGCAGGGCAGCGACTATCCGACCGAGGACGAGCAGTTTGAGGCATACAAGACAGTCGCGGAGCGCATGGGCGGCAAACGTGTCATTATCCGTACGCTGGACATCGGCGCGGACAAGCAGGCGGACTATTTCCACCTCGATAAAGAAGAAAACCCTGCCATGGGTCTGCGTGCCATCCGCATTTGTCTGACCCGTCCGGAGGTGTTCCGCACACAGCTGCGTGCGCTGTACCGCGCATCGGCATACGGCAAAATCGCTATCATGTTCCCGATGATCACCTCGGTCTGGGAGGTACAGGAGATCAAGCGCATCTGCCGCAACATCCGTGCGGAACTCGCGGAGGAAGGTGTGCCGATGGCGGACAAGGTGGAACTCGGCATTATGATCGAGACGCCGGCCGCCGTCATGATGAGCGCAGAGCTGGCACATGAGGTAGACTTTTTCTCGGTCGGTACGAACGATCTGACGCAGTACACGCTGGCGGTTGACCGGCAGGGTGTGGGTCTCGACCGTTTTTTTGACGCGCACCATCCGGCGGTGCTCCGCATGATCCGCATGGCAGCTGAGAACGCGCACAAGGCCGGAATCTGGATCGGCATTTGCGGCGAACTCGGCGCAGACGCGGAGTTGACCGAAACCTTCCTGTCGATGGGTATCGACGAGCTTTCGGTTTCGCCGTCGGCGGTGCTGCCGCTGCGGTCGGCGATTCGCTCGATTGATACGACAACACTGGCTCCGCTGGAATTGTAAAAAAGGATAAAAGCAGTGATGCGCTTCATTTTTGAAGGCAGCATCACTGCTTTTTTATTCCAAATGCCAGCGCACGAGATACGTCGCCGTATACTCACCCTGATAACCGGACCGCGCCCGCTGAAAGCTCATTTGCAGCTGTGAGTTAGAGGTTTGCGTTTCAGATACGATCGGCTCTGCACCGGTGGTGAGGAAAATATCGAGCGAGATATGGGTTTTGCTCTCGTCCGAGTCCACGATGATACGGTCAACGAGCGCCTTGGACATCTCGCGCGAGAATCCGCAGCTCATCTGCCACCGTTCCTCGATGATGCGGCGCAGATTTTCCACCCGTCGGATACGTTCTTCCAGTGTCTTGTCTGCGTTCTGTAGTTCTGTTCGCTGCTGCTCGAGGGCGGCAAGCTGCTCGTTGCAGGTCTCATTGCGCTGCTTGAACTCGTCGTTGGAGAGCGCACCCGCAAGCACCAGATCGAGCAGCTTGTCCTTGCGTTTGGTGACGGTTTCGATTTCCTGCTCGACTTGAGCAAGCGCAGGCGCGTTGTCCTGCCGGGCGGCAAAGGCGCGGAGATTGTCGATGTACTCCTGCACGGCGGCTGAGCGCTCGTCTGTCACCTGCTCGAACACGCGCTCCAAAATGCGGTCCAGCTCGTGACTGTAAACCGTCGGGGAGTTGCAGCCGCCCTGTTTTCCCTTTTCGCGGTACAGTTTGCAGTTCCAGCACTCCATTTCGCCGCGGCTTTTGCTTTTATACACATGCCTGTGGAAAGTTGTGCCGTGCCTGGCACAGATCAGCTTGCCGCTGTAGGCGTAGCGGTTCTGGGATGCCTGCGCGTGCGCCTTCATGGTCTTGCCGCGTGAGGCAAGCAGACGGTTAGCCTGCTCCCACAGTGCTTCGGGCACGATGGCAGGCACACGGTCGTCCTCATGCACGAGCCATTTGTCTGCACTCAAGCGGTAGCTGCGCTTGTCGCGGTAGTCGCGCGAGGCGTACCGCCGACCGGCATAGCAGCCCTTGTATTTCGGGTTGCGTATCATGCCGTACAGCGTGGAGTAGGTAAGCGGCTTGCCCTGCCGTCCGCGTATACCGCGGCTGTCCAGGTCGTTGGCAATGGCGCGAAGACCGAGGTCCCCGGCGGCATAGCGCTCGAACACCTCGCGGACGACGGCGGCTTCCGACTCGACAATCTCCAATCGCCCGTCAACCTTGTTGTATCCGAACAGATTGTTCTGTCCGAGCAGCACGCTGTTCTCCTGCGCCCGCTTAAAGCCGAAGCGCGTGCGCTCGGACAGCTTGCGCACCTCGTCCTGCGCGATGGAGGACATGATGGTGAGCCGCAGTTCGGCATCCTTGTCAAAGGTGTTGATGTTGTCGTTCTGAAAGTACACGCCTACGCCGCAGCGCAGCAGCTCACGCGTGTAGCGCAGGCTGTCGAGTGTATTTCTGGCGAAACGGCTGATTTCCTTGGTGACGATGAGGTCAAAGCGGCCGCGTTTCGCGTCCTCGATCATCTTGAGAAACTGCTCGCGTCCCTCGACAGACGTGCCGCTGATACCCTCATCCACATAGCCTCCGGCGAATGTCCAGTGCGGATTTGCGGCGATATAGTCCTCAAAATAGCGTTTCTGGTTGCCGAGACTGTTGATCTGCTCGTCTTTGTCGGTCGAAACGCGGGCGTAGTACGCCACAGCAAGCTCGGTATCGAAAATACTGCGGCCCTGTGCCTGCATTTCGTCCAGTCTGCGGACGTCCATTGGGCGGCCTCCTTACGGCGTGCTGTGCAGCCGGGTCAGCTTGTCCGTCTGCACATGGCGGACAAAATCGTGCTCGTCGCGGGTGATGCAGCCGCTCCTCAGCATTTCGTCGTTGAGCGCAAGAATCTGGTAGATCTGTGCACACTGAAAGTTGTTGGTCATGGAAATTCCTCCTTCTGGTAGTTAGGATTGCCGTGATGCGGGCGGTTTAATCATTCATACATATAAATATTATATCAATGACAGGCGTGGTTGATACGCTTATCGAAAGTACTTCGTGATACCCTTCCACACCTTGTTCGGCTCGCGCAGAACCTTTTTCAGTGCTTTCAGACGTTTTTTACCGCGGGAAACGGTTTCAGGGTCGCGGCTGCTGTGGATAAGGTTTTTCACCACATATTCATCCGATGGCGCGTAGAGCAGTACGGCGCGCGCCTTTTTTCCGTCGCGTCCGGCGCGGCCGATTTCCTGCGTGTACGCGTCAATGCCGATGGGTAGTCCGGCGTGCACGACCAGACGCACGTCGGGACGGTCAATGCCCAGACCGAAGGCGTTCGTAGCTACGATGATCGGGCGCTTTTTCGTCAGAAAGTAGTCCTGCACGTGGGCGCGTTTGCAGCGTTTCATTTTGCCGTAATAAGCCTTCACTGGATAGTCACGAGAACGCAGCCATTTGGTGGTGCGCTTGACATCCTTGACGCGTGGGCAGTAGATGATCGTGGCACCGTGCTTGCGGTACTTGCGAAGTACATCGTCCAGCAGTCTGAGCCGTGCGTTCTGCAGCTTGCGGGTCTTTCTGGTCTTGCCTTGGACGGTAATTTTCTTGATATAAAGTTTAATATTCTTCCTTGCGATCGGAAACAGCAAGCGTTTCGGGTCGCGCATGCACAGCCGCTCGGCGATGTAGCTGAGGTCGGAGCGCGTAGCGGTCGCGGTGAACGCCAGCACCTGCGGGTGTTCGGGCAGCGATTCGATGAACGGCCCGATACGGCGGTAGTCCTTGCGAAAGCCGTGCTCGACCTGCGGCAGGATATGCGCCTCGTCAACGACCACGCGGCGCACATGCGCGGCGGCAAGTGCGGTGCGCACGTCCTCACGGCGGAGCTGCTCCGGCGCAAGGTAGAGAAGGCCGCCGTTTACGGCAAAGTCTCGCAGAATATCAGCGTGCATGGACGTGCTGAGGTCGGAGTTCAGCAGGGCGGCGTGCACGCCTCTGCGCTCGAGTGCCTGTACTTGATCGCGCTGCAGCGCGCGCAAGGGCGAGAAAACAAGCGTGAGCGAACCCGGCTCATCGAGCAGTGTAGGCAGCTGGTACAGTAATGACTTTCCGCCGCCGGTTCGCAGCCGAACGAGGACATCACGTCCGGCAAGAATCGGTGTCAGTGCGCGTTCCTGTTCCTTGCGCAGACGTTCGATACCGAACGTCTGCAGTGCAGGATATATATCATTGTTATACATTATTGTCCTCCTAGTTACCCGCCGGAACGGCTGGAATGCGGGAATTCGTGAACTTTTTCGTTGGGATTGCAAGATAGCGTCTGCCAGCCCCCTCAGTGTTAATCTTGACCTTTTCAGACGTGCAGAGTGAACGGTCCTTCAATGCCTGTACAACATCTTCGACAAGCTCGGGGCCGACGCCGGCACGCTGCAGCAGACCAGCGAAGCGGTCGGGATGGTAGACCAGCAGCGGCTCGTTCTGATACGTGTACTCGAACGCCGTCGTCTCGGCAAGCTCATCAAGAGACTGCGGCCGCGGACGGATGGCGTCCTTGTAACACTCCGGCTCAAGCAGGAAGGTGACGCCTTTATCAATCGTTTCCGCGCGGGAAAGCTGTGCCTCTTTTGCGACGCGCTCAGCTTCGCCGGAGATGCGGTCGAATGCAGCACGGCTGTTTTCATTGGTCAGCAGAGCGTGGCGGATAAACTGCCGTGCAATGGTAATCCAGCGCTCCGGAAGATTCAGCCGGTAGGCATGTGGATTGCCGGCAAGATCATCAATGGCCTCGGTGAGCGTGCCTGCTGCTCCAGAAATGCAGCACAGCAGCTTGGCGGCTGCAAGGCGAAGACAGTCTGCGTCTGACTCGCGCAGAGAGTGCGCTTGCTTGGGGATAGTGACGGTGTATGCATACGCTGCCGGGAAGGTGCGCGTGGAGATGACGATGGGGAACGCGGCAAACGGGCGTGCCTCGGCGTTGCTGGTGAGCAGTTGAATCCGTGAATGCTGTTCGATCGTGTCGATCAGCAGCTTGCGCGGTGCGTCTCCGATCGGCTCGAGTAGCACGAGCCGCCCGCTTGCGGCGGGGCTGTACACCGGCGGCTGGCTGTTTTCGAGGCGCAGCGTAAGTGGGCGCTCGAACGGCGCAGATGGAGAGCGGAGCAGGTCAACCGTATGGAAGTGTTCCTCGAGGTTTTCGCGAACCGAAAGTGCCTGCGCGTTCGGCAGCGTGAAAACCATGAGGAAATTCGGGACGCTTTCCAGTGTCGATTCGCTCCACACACCTGCGAGCAGTACAGCCTCGAGAACCGGCAGGGCAAGCGGGTCATTCTGCAGCAGCTCGATGAATCGGGATTCGTCGAAAGTACCGAGCGACTTGGCAGCGTGCGTGTTGCTGAGAATATCGGCAAAAAGCGTCTTTTCCGTCGAAAAATCTTTCTCAATGTACGCACGATTGCGGGATAAGGTGTCGCACATCTCGTATACAAGGTCAACCTCTCGGTCGCTGAGATCAAGACCCGGAAAGCGCGGTTTCTTGTCCCATGCGGTCGTGCGGACGGCGTACGATAGACGGAGGTACGGCCAGTATACTGTGATAATTTTCCAACGTACGTGCACATCATCGGACGAAATGCCGACCGCGCCGACCTGCTCGGCGAGAAAGGGCACGCGCATGTCGTTGGCGATCACCGCACCGCGGTTCGTGATGAAGTAATCGCTCGCATCGACACGATCGCAGAGCTTGGCGGGAAATGCGTCGTCGGGCCAGATTTTTTCAAGCAGGACGACAGCGTCAGCCGCATGCGCGGCAAGGGTACGGATAAGCTCTTCTTTGTTCATGATTTTGCTCCTTTTGTGGGGTTGATGATTTGAAAAACGTTTTTCGCTGTTTGTGATTTTATTATACATAATGAAAAAACTCCAATCGAGTTAACGTGCTCACAGCAGGGGAAATATAACAGCTAGTTTTGAAAAAAAGTAAAAATAGATATAATACGATTTTAAATAGAAATATTGTTCGGGAAATGTAATGTGTAATGATATGAGCAGGGAGAAAAGAAGATGTGTGCTCACAGCAGGTAAATTTATGTTATGAAAAAAACGACCGTCTGCACGAGGCAGACGGTCGCAGTGAAAAATAGGAAATGGGAATGTTTAATCATTCGCAAAAGGATCTTGATTCTGGCGAATGGAGTTCCAGTAATCAGCACCTTTTGAAAGATAGTCTTCAGCGCGTGAGATAAGCTGATCAGACGGCAACAAGAACCAACATGAATCAAGCAGTTTGTCTTCTGTGGAAAGCAATATATCGTACATCAGGTTAGTTAGAGTATCTTCTGGATAGAACCATTGGATTGTATGGGTCAGTAATGGAAAATCGGTACCGGACATCTTCAGCGGCAGTTTGTGAGGTACTTGTGCTGCATGTCCTTCATAGTTATCCACATACTGGGGATAAGATTGCGCGGTTTTCAAAAAGTTCTGTGCCCACAGCCAGAGATTTGTAACTTCAGATTCTTCATCTTCGTCCAGAAAAGAATCCCCCGGAAAGTAAACTTCATCAAGTGCAGGTGATGGAGCAGAGACCATCTGCTGTTCCAGAAGATGCGCTGTTACAAAAGCACCGATGAAATAGTCCGCGGTGGAGTAAGATGTGTTTGGATCAGAAGATGCCTTTGGCCAAATGATACGATGAAGACGGGTAAAAAACATCTTGGTACAGGGTCCGGTCACATAGTCATTCGGTTCAAACAGTATCGGAACAGATGGAGGATCCCCTTCAAGCATATCGAGGGCATGTGGCTCACATTGAAACCAGAAGGGGTGGGTATATCCATACGAGTGATGTTGTTTCTTGTGCTCCAGAGACAGCTCGAGTGCGTCAGCGGTAAAATCATTTAGTGCTGCAACAAAAGAGGCAACAGCGGAGGGAAGCTCTTTTCTGGCTGCCTGTGCCTGTTTGCGGTATTTGCTGATTTCTTTGTTCAATGTTTTGTTATCCATCGTTTTGATGGAATTGGCGGTATTTTAAATGATTTCGAATCCGAGAACAATGCACTTAGCGTACAGAAGATATCATCATACTGATGGCTACGTTTTGCAGATTCCAATGCGGTCTGCAGTTTTTGCAAATAAACATGCAGATTGGTATCGGTATCTTTATTGGAATCCGAGGATACTTTTTTAAGCTGGCTTCATTTAAAGTATAGGCCAATCGTCGCGTGATCTCTGGGGAACAAACCAGTTCACGGAATTGGCGTAATGCGGAGAATTGAGGATTTTCTACGAATTCAAGAGTGGAAAAGCAAAGGTAAAATAGTTTGCTGATATTGGTAGGAATATCGTTTTTATGTAGTTGCTTTTTTAAGCTGCAAAGAATCTTGTATCGATCCTCATCATAGCTTGTACAGAAAAAAGAATAATAGAGTTGCTTGTCCAAGTCGGGAGAGAGTGAATGACCACGCTTTTTGAGAAGATTAACGGCAAAGCGGTAATGCTTAAGTCGCTCTTTTGTAGTAAAGCAGTTGTATATCAATGGATCGATTGCGACAGCATCATCGGCGTTTTGAAAGCGGAGAAGTGAATTGCTGTTGCCTTCATCTTGAAATGCGAAACTGTAATACCGATTGGAAAATAGTCGGAGCCATTCTCGCAGCAGCTGAACAAGTTGGAAAAGCGAATAATAGTAATCACGGGTTGCATCTTTGAGATCGTATGAAGTTTCTGTTTGAAGGGCTTCATATAAATCTGTGATATCGTCATAAGAGGTTGGCAAATCCTCGCATACGACCGGAAAATCGTTATAATAGGCCAGAAGATTTTCATAAGAAGTAGAGAAGTCTTGATGAGCAGTCTGAAGATTATCGTATAAATCAAAGTCATCATAGCGTAGCTGATTTTTTTTACATACAATGGAGAAATCCTCATAGTAAGATAGAAGATCCGTATATGAAACGCAGACAGACCTATAGAAGGTTTGCAAGCAATTGTAAATATGTGGAGAATGATCATAATCATCATACAGAGAACGAATAAGTTCGTCACATGTAGAAAGAGAGAAATCATTTCGCTTGCAATGTGCCTGGTAATAACCAAAATATTTTTCAAGTGAATAGACGAAATAGGGGTGCTGTTTCATCAGAGGCAGGAAACAGGCAGGTGATAACATATAGCGCAGATCGCCTTTACGCAGATAGTTGTTATACAGAACGGTTATTGCTTGGAGAAATTCCATGTCCAGCGTTCGCGGCAGGAACGAATTGTCGTCTGTGTCGTTATAATAGCTGTGCAGCGGTTTGCGCCGGAGATTTGACATTTTGATGCTGTCGGATAGGTTGGGGAACAGCCAATCAAAATAGGCTTTGGATTCCAGAATATAGTTATTCGGGGGATCCTTTTCAGTAGTTTGCGGGTGCAGGACAGTGCGAAATTCTTTTATACGGTACTGCTTTTCATATTTTTGAAGCGCAGCCATGATCCAGTCTGTGATGACACAGCTGATCAAAATGTCGTATAAGGATTGTTGTGTTCCGTTAAAAGTTGAGGTTTGTGTGTGCAGAAAAGATAGGAAATTTTTTGTATGTTTCTGCAGATACGGAAATTTTTTTAGTTTTTTATCAAGCCAATTTGGCAGAGTCTTAGCGTTAGATTTAGATGGTTTCCAAGCAAAGAAAAACCGCAGATCATCTTCGACCTCTTGAATATTTTTTCGGAGTTTAAACGATTCGGAAGGGGATAGAAATTGAGGAGTTTCTTTAAATGTAATCATAAGAGTATCACCTCTATATATAAAGTATATTTATTCCAATCCTATAGGATATAAATGATCTATCCATAGGATATTTTCAATTCTCAGTTATAGTATAAACTGACAGGATAGTAATTGCTATATATTTCTATCTTGTATAACAAATATCGTTCTTGAATGATTACTGTTTATTACTGTATTGTTCGGACGATATAACTTTTTATCTGTGCACAACAGTCTGATAAAATTATAAAAGAAGAAGGTATATGAGATGGACATTTATCATTCTATACATACAATCACGTTACAGCGGAAGATTCCGCTTGAGGAAGTAAGCAGCTATCGCAGTCTGCTGTATGGCTTGTCTGACAGATATGGAACAGGCAGCTATCGAAAATCAGAAAATGAATACTATTTTTACATGTACGCACCGCAGGGCGTGATTATCAACCTGCGGGCCGCACGAAACTGCGGTTTTATCAAATTAACAATCAATCTCAATTCGCTGCTCTATATGGAGATACAGAGAGTAGCATTATTTAGCCCGTGCCGAGATTATATGAGAACACTGGACTGCAATCTGCGCGATATACTGCGGGATGCACAGCTCGGCGCACCGGAGACCTTCATGTTTGCGCGGGTGGATTTCAGTGTGAACGCCCAAACGCCGGACCCGCTCGCTTATATCGCGCTGGCACACAGAGGCGGTGTGCCGAACGGTTTTAAACAGACCTATCCGCGGTTTGACAACAAAAAGCGGAATAAAACGATTCATTACGCCTATTCCTACGATTTAAAGCACAACACAGAGGAATATGCTGTCTTGCTGTACTCCAAGGCAGATCAGCTGCGGGACGATTACAATGCGCAGTTCACCGACTATCAGGATGCGCAGGGCATGCTCCGGTTTGAGGCAAAATACGGAGTCGCCATGCTGCAAAAGCACTTCGGGATAACCAATCTAAATTATTCACCGGAATTGCTGCATCGATTTCTGCAGGAATCTCCGTGTATCCTGTGCAAAGCTATGCAGGACTGCTTTCCGGCGGGAACATATTACTCGCTTGCGGCGGTGCAGGAGCAGCTTGCCCAAGTGGGAAAATCCGTGCAGAGGGAGCGGCTGGGCACATGGATTGCGCAGACCTCACGCATGGGCAGCGCCTGCAAGGCACGCCGTGCGCTTTGCGCGGAACTTTCCGGCTCGCAGTATGCCGCACTGATGGTCTATCAGCGCACGAGCGGGATCAACCCGGTGACGATCGGTCGTGCATGGAAACGGAAGGCGCTGCCGAGTCTGCAGAGCGTGTTCGGCTTTGCCGAATAACCGGGGGATCTAACAATCGGACAACGAATCCCATAGGAATCGTACAACACAGAACGCAGGCAGGCGAAACTCTTGCGTATCGTGCAACAATTCTGGCTTTTCTTCATTTTCGCTTTGGTACGAACACGGTACAATAATGCCAGTAGGGAAACCGATGAAATTCAGCCGACACGAGTAAAGAAGGGAGAATGAAAATGAAACGCAAACGGATATGTGCATGGTTTATCACTGTGGCAATGCTGCTGACGATGCTGCCGTCAGCTTTTGCCGTATCATTTGCGGACACCCGCGGACACTGGGCGAAAGACGAGATCAACCGCTGGAGCGACCGCGGTGTCATTCAGGGCCACGACGGCGATTTTGAGCCGAACAGCCCGATAACAAGAGCAGATATGCGGTTATAATAGACCGCGTAATGGACTACCAGACTAAGGCGGAGAACAACTTCGCTGATCTGGGTACGGCGTACTACACGGACCCGATTCTGCGTGTAGCGCAGGCGGGCATTATGCAGGGTGACGGCAAAAATGTCCGCCCGAAGGACAAGATCACCCGTGAAGAGGCGGTCAGCATGCTGGCACGTGCACTGTCGGTAACAGTGGGCGGCAGCTCGACGAATTTTGCGGATAACAGCCGCATTTCCTCGTGGGCAATGTCAAACGTGGCAGCGTTTGCGGAGAACGGCTACATCGCAGGCCGCAGCGGCAACCGCTTTGAGCCGAAGGCGAATATCACCCGCGCAGAGGTCGTCAAACTGCTCGATAACATGGTTTCGGATTACATCACCGAATCCGGCACGGCAACGCCCAAGGGTACCGGTATTGTCATCGTCAAGACGTCTGGCGTTACACTGAACAAGACTAAGCTGAGCGGTACGGTTGTTCTCGGCGGCAAGGCCGGCGAAGTGAAGGCGACCGACTGCGAGATCACCGGCAAGGTCGTTAAGATCCACAACTCCACGCTGGTGACCAGCGGCAGCACGAGCACGGGAGGCTCGGCCGGCGGTTCTTCCGGCGGTTCCTCCGGTGGCGGCTCGTCTGCACCGGCAGCACCGAGTGCATACCCGCTCCCCAAGGTCAAGAGACCTCCAAGAACCTGGGCGTATTCAACTACGACATGACTTATTTCGTCACGCTGACTGCACAGGATGGCGCAGACATTTATTACGAGGTCGCGGAAGGTGCGGACAAGGCAGCCGTTCCGACCACGGCAAGCAAAAAGTTTGAAACCTACCAGTACCGCCAGATAGAGATCACCCAGCCGACCGCAAGCGCGGAAGGTCCGGTCACCAAGACCTATAACGTCAAGGCGATCGCGGTGCAGAACGGCAGGACCAGCAGTGTTGCAAACTGGAATTATGATGTTACCAGCATTCCGCACCACGAGCTGAAGGTAGGCGCACCCCAAGGATTGGACGGCAACGAGGTTCCGGACGTAACGCTCATTCAGGATTACGACAGCGATAAGATGTATCTGGTGCAGGGTGCCAAGCGCGCAATGGTTCTGGATGCCGGCTACTTTGACGCAGACGACGCGGCCAATCTGTACGAGACCGCACGAGAGATCGTCGGCGAAGGCAAGCCGATCGACCTGATTATCGGTCACCCGCATCCCGACCACGTGCAGATGACGCACCAGTTCCTGTGCGCAGAAAACAAGGCGCTGGGCGCTAAGGTTTATGTCAATGAGCGTGGTATCGAGGTTCTGCGTGATTATGTCAAGCGGTTTGGCGTATCGTCGAAAATGTTTGCGGATGAGGCTGCAGCAAGCGAAGCTTACGACGCACAGCTGGAAACCCTGAAAAACGGTGACGTTTACGACATGGGCGGCACCAAGTTTAACGTGATCGAGCTGCCGGGCCATCAGGTAGCAGGCATCATGCTGTTTGATACCGCGACCGGCAACCTGTTCACGACCGACCAGATCGGCAACAACCGTGCACACATCATGGATTCGTTCTGGATGCAGTTCGCAAACCTGTCTTCGACGTTCTTCGCAGACTCGATGGACGTTTACCTGTCCTCGCTTCAGATCGCACTGGAGCGCGTTGACAGCCTCGGCACGGTAAAGCGCATTCTCACCGGTCATAACGATGTTGTACTGGACGGTACGGCAAGCTATCTGGATATCCTGCAGACGGCTGTACAGAAGGTTGTTGATGAGGGCACAGATGCTATGACGCCTACTCTGCGCACGCTGGACAGCATTAACGGCTACCTCGAGAACACCAAGACCGTGGTCGTCGGCGACCGCCTGAAGGACATCAACTGGGTCGGCATCAATGTCAACCTGCAGAATTACCTGTCCGACGGCTATCGCAACGGCAACGAAGATAAGATTGCAGACCTGTCCAATCTGTCCGTACACAAGCAGGGCGAGAAGGGCAATCTGCTGTGGAACGACCCGAATTTCGGCATCAATGTAAACTGGCAGTACCCGACGGACGGCACCAAGCCGACCTGCAAGACCACGACCAGCTTTGTCGCTGAGGTGGACGAGAATACGACCTCGATCGAGATCGTTCCGACCGCAGCTTCCTCCGGTGCGAAGATTACCGTGAACGGCAATGCAGTAGAGTCCGGCAAGGCTTATCAGGGCACACTCACCGGCGGTACTACGCGCTTCGTTATCAAGGTAACGGCGAAGAACGGTTCGGACAGCAAGACCTATACACTGAACGTCAGCAAGAAGAACAGCAATCAGGTCGCAGCACCGTACACCTACACGGATTATGACAGCTATACCGACCCGTACTATCCGGATACGCCGGGCAACTTTACGGTAACGCAGTACATAGCGCTGTTCTCGGATACCGAGGGTGCTGAGATCAAGTACACAGTAGATGGTTCTGACCCCAAGACTTCGGATACGGCGAAGGTTTTTGATCAGACCAAGTTCAAGGCTGATTCTGGTTTCGGCGGTGCAGAAGTGAAAGAACTGATCACCATCGGTGCAGATACGGATAACTGGGACGGTACTGCAAAGCAGACCAAGGTAGAACTGAAAGCCTATGCCTCCAAGGCAGGCATGGAGGACAGTGAAGTCGTAACCTTTACTTACACGATCGACCGCATGTCCAAGATGGAGCACAAGAGCCGTCTGATGTACGATATGGACAGCATGAAGGTTTGGAGCGTCATTGATTACGACAGCGATAAAATGTATCTGATCAAAGGCTCTAAGGGCGCACTGCTGATCGACGCAGGCATGGCACCGGAAGGCGCAAACAACCTGTATGAATACTGTAAGCAGTTGGCAGGTACGGATAATATTGATGTTTACATTTCGCATGGTCATCCGGATCATACCACGCAGCTGGGCGATTTCGTTCAGGCAGGCCGCAAGGTCTACATCAACGAAAAGGATATCCCGATGGCGCTGCAGTATGTGAACGACAAGACCGTAACGGCAGGCGACTTTACCTGCATCAGCGAAGGCTATCAGTTTGACCTCGGCGGCGTTGTGCTGGATAACTACGACATTCCGGGACATACGCCGGGCTGCATGATGCTGCTCGACAAGGCACACAACATTCTTTATTCGTCCGATCAGCTGGGCTGTAACCGCCGCAGCGTTGCAGATTCGCTGACTCTGATAAATAATGACGTTCGCGTACTGCTTTCAAGCCTGCGCATCTTCCGCGATAAGGTAACTGCACTGGCGGAAGCGGGCGAGATCGACCTCGACAAGCTGGTCGTCTGGAGCGGCCATGATGACTACGAGATTCACGATCTGCTCGGTCATCTGGATACGCTGATCACCGCCGCACAGAACATCGTGGACTACGGTCCGGCAACCGCGATGCGCGTTTCGGTACGCAATACCGGCGGCTCGGACGGCGCTTCTTTCGCGGGCGACCGTTATGCAAACGGCGGCACCGGACACTTCATCTGCATGAACGGCAGCAAGGCGAACGTTCTGGCAGGCGAGGATTACACCGCAGTAGACGAACTGGACAAGAAATACCGTTCGGACTATTCGGGCGGCATGTCCGGTGCAAGCCGCGCTGTGCAGGGCATATGTGTCCGTGCGCTGGCCATGAGCGGCGATACGCTGTTCCGGTTCTTTGAGCGGTTTGATCAGCTGGTGTGAGCAATAACAAAAGGCTCCTGTGTCACAAGACACAGGAGCCTTTTGCACCACTGCGGAGGGACACAGCGGCGCTGTCTAACGGCAGCAGTGCACGGGGAGTCGGACGTTATGCACCAATGCCGAGAGGCGAAAAGATAAGGTACATGATCGCAACAACTGCCGCACCGGCAATCGCCCAGACCTTGCCGCTCTTCCAGGGGGTCATATCCATGACCTTGGCATCCGGCATCTCCCACGCCAGCTGACGCGGACTTACCTTGATACAGATTGCATAGATGATGCACTCGAGGACGAACAGCGCGAATACAACGTACAGATAGTGGAACCGGCTGAAGAACGGGATGACCTTGGTCAGACCGTACAGCACGATGTGGACCGGAATAACAATCTTTGGGGCGATGGCAGGCGCCTTTTTGCTCAGCAGACCGAACAGAACAGCGGTCAGCAGCGGCATGGAGAAGAAGCCCCAGCACTCATTGATGAAGTTCATAATGCCGGTGCCGAAGAACATAACGAACGGTGCAATGGCGATGGAAACCACGCCGACAACCGTACCGAAGATCTGGCCGACCTTAACGACCTTGTTGTTGGAGGCCTGCTTGCCCCAGATGGGCTGCCAAACGTTCAGCGTGAAGATAGTGGATGCGGAGTTCAGCACCGAGTTGAACGAGGACAGGATCGCGCCGAACATAACGGCTGCAAAGAAGCCCATCAGCGGCTTGGGCAGCACTTTCATAACGAGAAGCGGGTACGCCTGGTCAGCCGCCATGCCGACCGAGGTGTCCATCTGGCCGTTTGCAGCCAGCAGCTGGAACGCGATGATGCCCGGCAGAACGATGACAAATACGTCAAGGCACTTGAAGAAGCCGGCCCAGATCGCGCCCTTCTGGCTCTCAGCGAGGTTTTTGCCGCCGAGCGAACGCTGGATGATGGACTGGTTGGTCGCCCAGTAGAACAGGTTGTTGACGAACATACCGGTCAGCAGCAGCGGCCACGGTACTTCCGGCGGAAGTGCATTCGGCGCGGACCATGCGTTCATCTTTTCCGGCGTTGCGGAGATGAGGTGATCCAGACCGGCCATGAAGCCGCCGCCGTCCAGCTTGCCGAGGGCAAGAATGCCGAGGATCGGGATAGCGAAGCCGCCGATGATCAAACCGACGCCATTGATGGTATCCGAGTAGGCAACGGCTTTCAGGCCGCCGAATACTGCGTAGCACATACCGATGATGCCGGTGCCGATGCAGATGATGGTGATGGCGCTGAAATAGCTGATGCCGAACATACTCTCGAGGTCGAAAATCTTAACCAGTGCGACCGCACCCGAATACAGGATGGTCGGCAGCATAGTAACGACATACGCGATCAGGAACAGCAGCGAGAACAGGCGCATGGTGAAGGTATCGTAGCGCATCTCGAAGAACTCCGGGATGGTTGCGATGCCGCCGCGCAGCAGCTTGGGCAGGAACACGAACGCCAGCACGATCAGCGCGAACGCCGAGGTGGCCTCCCATGCCATCGTACTCATGTTGCCCGCAAACGCCTGTCCGTTCGTGCCGACAAGCTGTTCTGCGGAAAGGTTGGTCATCATCAGAGAACCGGCGATAACGATGCCGGGCAGTCCGCGTCCTGCGAGGAAGTAGCCTTCCTTGGTGGACAGGTCGTCATCGCGTGTTTTCCACCACGAGAGCACCGCGACAAGCACGGTGAACGCGATAAAGGTTGCGACAGTAAATGCCATTTTGTTGTTTTCCCCCTTGTTTTTTTTACTGTGTGGGCTGATTTTTGGGCGCGGAAAACCGCCTCCCCCTTTTGAAGAGGCGGTTTTCCGCGGTATTTCGTTGGTGCGAGTTTGATTAAGAGGTTCCCAGGCGCTTTTCTACCTCAGCGCGGCGTTCTGCGGCGTTGTCAGCCGTTACAACGGTAGCATCAGTTGCAATGAACTCATCCAGCTTTTTGCCGTTGAGCGCATCGACTGCGGCCTGCACGCCGAGATAACCAACATCGTAGCCGTCAACGGCGACGGTCATGGTCTCCTGACCGGCAAGAATAGCATCAATGCCCGCCAGATTGCCGCCGACGCCGACAAAGATGGTGTTCTTGTACGCCGGAAATGCGGCTGCTGCACGAGCGGCACCGGCTGCCATATCATCGTTGTTCGCTACGATGATGGATACGCCCTCCGGATGTGCCTGAATGATGGCCTCCATGCAGGTAACGGCCTTGTCCGCTACGCTGTCTGCGTACTGCGTTTCCGCAGAGAGATACTCGCCGCCAGCTTCTGCAATGCCCTGCTTAAAGCCTGCAATGCGTGCCTCCGAGGTGGAGTCGCCCTGCACACCCATGATGCCGATGGCGGTAATCTTATCCCAGCCCTTATCCTTTGCCGCCTCAACAGCGGCCTTGCCGCCCATTGCGGCCAGCTCCTCGTTATTGAAGCCGACAAAGCTGAGCACCTTGTCCGAGTCGATGGCGGTATCAATCGCCACGATTGGCAGGTCGGTATTTGCAATTTGTGTTGCAACGGTTTCCGCCTGAAGCGGCGCAACCACCATTGCATCACAGTCGTTCGCGCTGAGCGTGGTTTCAATCATGGAAAGCTGCTCGTCATATGCGGTCTCCGAGCTTGCACCCAGAACATCAACGGTCACGCCCAAATCCTTGCCGGCCTGCTTGCAGCCGTTGCCGACATACTGCCAGTACTCGGATGCGAGCGTTTTCAGAATGACCTTGATATGGTAATCCTGCTGTGTGGTCTGGTCGGCCGTGTCACCGCCGCTATTTGTCTGTGCGGTGTTGCCGCCGCAGCCTGCGAGTGCGCTCATCAGCATTGCACTGGACATCAATACAGCAAGTAATCTCTTTTTCATAATCTTTTTCCTCCAAAATCAGTTCTTTATCTTTTTTCTTTACTTTTGAGAGAGTTGCCGGAGAGAAGAGAGAGGTGCTGAGGAAAGAAAGTTGATTTTTACTCGTAATCGACCCAAGCAGAGCCGTTATTTGCGGATTCTACGCACTTTTCAATCCACTTGATGCCCTGTGCGCCGGCCTTGACATCCGGATACCAGAAGTCGCCGTAAGCGCCCTTGTCCGCGTCAGCCATAGCGACTGCGAAACGTGCATACAGGTTGCTCCACGCCTCGAACAGACCCTCGGCATGGCCGCCGCCGATACGATCCTCGACACGCGCCTCGTCGGTCAGGTAACCTGCGCCGCGCTCGAGCACGCGGGACGGCTCACCCTCGATCTCGTACAGCATCTGGTTCGGGCGCTCGTCATCCCACTCGAGAGATGCCTTGGAGCCGACCACGCGGATTTTGTGGTAGTGGCGTGCGCCGCTGTTGATCGAGCTTGCCCAGCAGTAGATCTGCGCGCCTGCCTGTACGTTCTCGCTGCCCTTGAGGTTCATAATAACGAAGGCGTTGTCCTCCAGCTCACGACCCTCAACGAAGGAACGCTTGGTGCACATCAGGTTGTCGATCTTCATATCCGGGATCATCGCCTCGATGATGAACAGCGGGTGCGTGCCGACATCACCGAGTGCGAACGACGGACCTGCCTTGGACGGGTCAAAGCGCCACTTTGCGGACGGAACCTTGTCCTCGATCTTGAAGTTGTAGCCGCCGAACGCGAAACTCATGTTGATAACGCGGATCTCACCGAGATCGCCGTTTTTGATCATCTGGCGCGCCTGCTGGATCAGCTGATGGCCGGAGTAGCCGTAGGTCACGCCGACAACGCGGTGCTTTTCTTCCGACAGCTTGACCAGCTCGTCTGCCTGCTCGGAAGTGAAGCACAGCGGCTTTTCGCAGACAACGTGCAGACCGGCCTCGAGAGCAGCCTTGCAGACTTCGTAATGCATGCCGTTCGGCGTTGCGATGGACACCGCCTGTACACCGTCCGGACGCTTGGCCTCCTCAGCGAACATGGTCTTGTAATCCGGATAGCAGCGGTCTGGGTCAACGTGCAGCTGCTTGCCGAAGTCCTTGCCGCGCTCGGGATCGATGTCGAACGCACCGGCAACCAGTTCAAAGTTGAAGTCGCGCAGTGCAGCCGAGCGATGGATGTAGCCGATCTGGCTGCCACGACCGCCGCCGACCATGCCCCAGCGAATGGGATTTTCTACTCGTTTTTCACCGTAATACATCGAAGAAACCTCCTGTAATTATATCATATTCTTGTTAAATCTCGTAGCCGACCGACTTGAGATAATCAACGCTTGCCTTAACGTCGCGCAGACTGGTATCCGAGTTGCGCGGATCGCGCTCCTGCTCGATGGTGATGTAGCCGGCGTAGCCGATATCGCTCAGTGCCTGCTTGATCGCCGGATAGTCGAGCGAACCGGTTCCGATCGGGCACATCGCACCCTTGCCGCAGCCGTCAAAGAAGCGGATGCGCTCGCCGAGCACCTGACGGTAAACGGTTTCGTTTACGTCTTTGAAGTGGACGTAATCCAGCTTATCGGCGTACTTTTTGAGGTACTCCACCGGGTCCATGTGAGAGTAATACAGATGACCGGTATCCAGACACAGACCGGCGACCTCATACGGGATATCGCGCACGACCTTTGCAATCTCGTCGGAAAATTCAATGTAGCCGCCCGCGTGCGGATGGATGACTGGGCGCACACCCCATTTGTTCGCGCGTTCACATACAGCGCGGACGTTGCCCATGAATCGCGCCCATTCCTCATCGGAAAGACGCGGCGCGGTGTCCGGATGGCCTGCGGCGTAGTCGCGCTCATCGTGTCCCCAGTCCATAACGGTCATGTACGGCGTGGGGAACTTCTGGCCGTCGTGGGTTTTGAGCACCGGCAGCTTCGGGTCGGTGATCAGGCGGCAGATGTCGTCAACCGCGTGCAGCACGCTCTCCTGATTGTCCGCGTCGAGCAGATCATGGAAAATGGTGCCTGCCACGATGGCAAGACCGTTCTTTCGAAGCTCGTTGGCTACTAGCTCTGCGTCAATCGGCAGGTAGCCGTAGGGGCCAAGCTCGATGGCGCTGTAACCGGCTTTACCGGCTTCCTCCAGTACGCGCGTCCAGGGCGGTAAATACGGATTCTTGGGGTCGTCCACACCCCAGCAACAGGGTGCACCACAGATTTGAATGCTCATAATCGAAAACTCCTTTCGCTGTTTCTGTGAAGTTTTTGTTCTTTTTGATGGTTTTATTATACTATTTCGAGTGGTAATGTGTTTCTTTGTTCTTGCGTTTTGTTTTGTGAAAAATCTCGAAATATTGCACAAAAAGCAGGGGTGTCAATTTGGTTTATACGGATTCTTGCGGTCTGCGCAAAAATACGATATACTATACCCATATTCACACAGGGGGAAAGAGCATGGCGGAAGAAGTACGTTTTGTATCCGGTCAGATGCCGAGTCTGCTGTACGCCACCAAGCAGATCGTAGCGGCATCGACTATCACACGCGCCATCCATCGGCATGAGCGGTTCACGGAAATGCTGTATGTTTATCAGGGTGCCGGACAGTACATCGCAGGCGGCTACAGCTATCCGATCCGCACGGGGGATATCTTACTATATAATCAAGGCGATCTGCATGAAGTCACCTCGTCCCTGCAACACGAGATCGGTACGTTCTGCTTTGGCATTTCCGGTCTGCAGCTGTGCGGACTGCCGGAAGGGCATTTCACCAAGGCAGAAAACGGATTTGTGCGTCCGGCGATGGACGAGATTGACCACATGCAGTCGCTCAGCGAACTGATTTACGAGCACGCGGAACGGAGAACGTCCTACTCGGATGAAATCGTCGCACAGCTGCTGCCTGCGCTGGTGCTCCTGTCGGCCAATCTGCCGCCGGATGCGCGCGCCGCCGATCAGCCGCATAATCTGGTGCTGGCGAACCGTATCCGGCAGTACATCGGCACGCATTTTACCGAGCAGCTGACGCTCGAGGATATTGGAGAGGCGATGTCCATGTCGCCGTATCATCTGGCGCATATCTTTAAGGAGATCACCGGTATGTCGCCCATCCATTATATGATACGCTGCCGTGTCGGTGAGGCGCAGAACCTGCTCATTTCGACCGATTACAGCGCAACGCAGATTGCCGCTATTGTCGGATATACCAATGTCAATCACTTCAACGCCATTTTTGCGAAGCTGGTCGGTCTGCCGCCGATTCGGTATCGCAGGAAGTATCTGGAGAATATGCAGGGCAGCAGACTGCAGTAGCGCAGTACCGCAACAACCGACTTTTCGTTGATATATTATCTATATATAACGGAAAGGAGGGAGAATCGTGGCGGGAAAGTGCTTTATTTGCTCCTGCTGCGGAAAAAGCAAACCGAGCATGCAGCGTATCCTTCTCGGCGGGGATGCGCTTTGCTATGCCTGCGTCGAGGAGTACACCACACTCTGCGACCGCTGCGGTGAGCGGGTGTACCGCAGAGATGCTCTACAAGTCAATAGTCGCACAATTTGTCCACAATGCTGTGGACAAATCCTGAAGAAATCTCACTGAGAGCAAATGCTTTCAGTGGGATTTTCACGTTTTGAGGAGGAAATTATGTTTGAAAATCCAAAGTATATCACATGCGGCGTGCAGAGCGAAATACCAGACGCTTTGATGGTTCTCATGTGGCAAATGATTGCTGCTATGCAGACTGCACAAAAAGATTATCTGCAAGTGTTTACATTGATGAAAACGCCGACCGGTCAGCACATCGTCCACGAGCAGGAGCAGCCACCGTACCATTACGAACTCGATGTGCCGTGTGGCGATGCCGTAAACGCGAAGGTGTTCGTCATCGACGATTTAACGCATTCCACTATGCTGCTTGCTGAAGAGTATTAACATTCACCAAATGAAACGGAGGAACAGACAATGAACGAAACAAGGATTTGTGCAAACTGCGGTGAAGAGTACCAGATTGAGGATATGTATCAAGCGGAAGGAGATTGGCTCTGCGAGGACTGTGCGGAGCGTTTGACCGTAATCTGCGACCACTGTGCCGAGCGGGTTTATGAGGAGAATGCCGTCGAGGACGATACACACACGCTCTGCGATCACTGTTTTGATGAGTATTACATCCGCTGTGAGGACTGCGGCCGCATTATCAGCCGCGACCGCGCCTATTGGGACAACGACGACAATGCCTACTGTTCGTCCTGCTGGGATGAGCATTGCAACATCATTCACGAGTACAATTACACGCCCGACCTCGTGTTTCACGGCAAAGGCCTGCGTCATTTCGGCGTTGAGCTCGAAATTGATGACGGCGGTACAGTAAACAGCAACGCGCAAAAGTTGCTCGATATTGCGAACAAGGACGCCGAAAATCTCTACATCAAGACGGACGGCAGTCTGGATGAAGGTCTAGAACTTGTTACGCATCCCATGACATTGGAATACCATCTGAATGAAATGCCGTGGAAACAGGTACTCTGTAAAGCACAGCGCATGGGGTATCTCAGCCATGCGGCAGGCACTTGCGGACTTCACGTTCACATTTCCCGTCTGGCGTTTGGCTGTACTTATGAACATCAGGAAGCCGCGATTGCCCGCCTGCTCTACTTCGTCGAAAAGTTCTGGGCGGAGCTGCTGCGGTTCAGCCGCCGCACGCAATCCCAGATGAACCGCTGGGCGGCACGGTATGGTATCCGCCTCACGCCGTCCGAACAGATGAGCCACGCAAAGAATTCGTGTGCCGGACGTTACACAGCGGTCAACCTTACCAACTCGGATACTGTGGAAATTCGCATGTTCCGCGGTACGCTCAAGCTGAACACTCTCAAAGCCACCCTGCAGATGGTCAACCATCTTGTAGAGGTGGCTGTTTCTATGTCCGATTGTCAGGTACAGGACATGAGTTGGTTTGATTTCCTTGACGAAATCAAAGAGCCGGAACTTATCCAGTATCTCAAGGAACGCCGTTTATATGTCAATGAACCCGTTACTGCTGGCGCAGAGGAGGAATAATATGTGCAGTTTATTCGGTTTAATCGACTTTAAGGAGTGCCTGAGCACCCACACGAAGAACAAAATCTTGAACACGCTCGCCAGAGAGTGTCAAGTGCGCGGCACGGACGCGACGGGCATCGCCTACAATTTCAACGACCGCCTGCGGATTTACAAGCGTCCGATTCCCGCTCGGAAGATGAAGATTCATATTCCGCACGGTGTAAATGTCGTGATGGGACATACCCGTATGACGACACAGGGCAACGCGCAGTTTAACCAGAACAATCATCCGTTTCTCGGTAAAGTTGACGGCAATTCATTTGCTCTTGCACATAACGGTGTACTCTGGAACGACAAAGAACTTCGTATAGCGGAAAACCTGCCGCTGACGAGCGTTGAAACGGACAGCTATATTGCCGTTCAGCTTCTCGAGCAGCAGAAAGCCCTCGACTTTGACAGCCTGAAAGCTATGGCTGAAAAGGTCGAGGGTTCATTTGTGTTTACCGTTCTGGATAAGGATAACGCTATCTGGTTCATCGTTGGCGATAACCCGCTTTGCGTTATGTTCTACGATGGTTTTCTGATTTATGCTTCAACGCAGGAAATCCTCTGCAAAGCTATAAAGAAGCTGCGACTGAAAGCACTCACTGACATTCTCGAACCGAAGGAGGGCGAGATTTTGAAAATCGACCGAGCGGGACAACTCACGACCGGAAGTTTCACACCGCACACGACTTTCGAGCGTTGGTGGCGTAAGTATCCGTACTATCGCAGCTACTACGAGGATACGCCCGCAAACTACGATGACCTGTTCAGCGTTGCCAAGGCATTTGGCGTTTCGGCTGATGAGATACAGGCTTTACTCGACTACGGCTGCTCGGAGGAGGAGATTGAGGAAATGCTCTACGATCCGACCCTGCTCCACGAAATGACCGGTGAGCTGCTCTATGCGTATTAAGAAAGGTGGTGACTCAATGAAGGTAATCAAGAACACGCTGCTGTTTGGCATTAAGTTTGTCGCGGCGGTGGCGGCAGCAATTCATGTGCTGCGCGATAAGGATGTGTCCAAATAACAGCTCAGCCTTTTCTGTGCAAAACAGTACAATAAACTGCATAGAAAGGCTGATAAGCATGAATCTGGACCAATATCCCGATGTTTTGACACTGTATGAGTGTCAGCAGATTTTGCAGGTCAGCCGCGGCACCATGCTGCGGCTTCTGCATGAAAACGAAATCCCGGCGTTCCGCGTCGGGAATCGCTGGCGTATTCAGCGTAAGGCAATGCTCGAATTCATTGAGCGTGACGAATACTGAAAACAACCGTAACGAACAGTTCCGTTTGGGTATACCTATACGGAACGCTTGGAAATCGTCCCGTTTAAGTCGGTTTTGGAGTTTTGGAACGTCCCGAAATTTTAACCGACTTAAACGGGAAATTCTTTTTTGACAGGAGAACGTATTATGAAAATTGGTTATGTGCGTGTCAGCACAGAAGAACAAAATACCGCAAGACAGGAAATTATGCTCCGCGAACTCGGTGTCGATGAACTGTTCATCGACAAGGCCAGCGGCAAGAACGCTGACCGTCCCGAACTGCGTCGTATGATGGAATATGTGAGGCGCGGTGATACTGTTATCGTCGAGTCCATCAGCCGCTTTGCCCGCAACACTCGTGATCTGCTCGATCTGGTAGAGCATCTAACCGAAAAGCAGGTAGAGTTTGTCAGCCGCAAAGAAGCGATCGACACTACCACGCCGACCGGCAAGTTTATGCTGACCGTATTCGCAGCAGTCGCAGAGCTGGAACGTGAGTATATCTTACAGCGCCAGCGAGAAGGTATCGCCATCGCTAGGACTCAAGGGAAATATCGAGGCAGACCGGCAAAGGATTATCCCAATTTTGAGTGCGTAGTTGCTCGCTGGCGTAATGGAGAAATCACTGCGGTGCAAGCGATGAAGCAGCTCGGTATGAGCAAAACGCGATTTTATGAAAGAGCAAAGCTATTGAACAAGTAATTGAAAGCCGTATGCTCTCAGCATACGGCTTTTCTTTCACTTTGTATCTTTATGATTCATGGCACTGATAACCGTTTTCAGTATGGATTCCAGATACGGAAGCTGCCCGGGTGTTACACTCTCCACCATCGGAGAAAGTGCTTTGAGCATCCCTAACTTATCTTTTTTCTCCTGTTTTCCGAACAGAATATAGTCAGTGGATAGACTGAGCGTAGTTGCAATACGGCATAGTGTCGGCACGGACATACCCTTGGTTCCCAGTTCAATATCTGCACAAAACTTGGGGGTAATATCCAGTTTTTCAGCAAATTGCTCGCGTGTCAGTCCTAAATATTCGCGTTGCTTGCGGATACGTCCTCCGATAGCCACCCAGTCCATGCTGTTCCTCCGTTCATTCTTTCTATTTAGTGTACCCCGTACAGTTGTAATGAAAAATGAACTTTTAGGGTGGAAATATATAAACTTATAGCGTATAATAGAAGTAACTCACAGGGGGCACCGCCCCACAGTAAAAGAGACGGAGGAAATTAGTATGATAGGCGCAATTATGATTCTTGCGGTCGTAGCGTATCTGGTTTGGACATTCTGGGGACGCGCTTTCCATGTGATCGGGCAGTATAAAAAAGGCGGCAGTCAGTTCAAATTGTCTGAACCTCTGGATTATGCAGCCATTTATCAGAAGCTAAAGGAGGGACTACAGTATCCGGACAATCGCAATCTGTTTTATGATGAATTTGGACAGCCTTCCATTGCAGGACGATATGGCACGTACACTATCCACATGGAGGACACACTGCTGACCGTGCAGGCAGAGACGAACGGTAAGCTGAACAAAAACATGCGGCAGACCGAGGAGGCAATGTGCTTGGCAGCGTATATCCGCAAGATTTTCGAGCCTGCGGCACCAGTCAATCCGTATCAGCTGTACAAGCGCATGCGGCATGCACGGCGTAACGGCTTAATAATCAGCGTAGTGCTGATTATCGCTGCAGCGGCATATTCTATGGCTGTGCTGTCTCCGGCACTGGACGATACGGCAAAGGTGCGTAATGCGTATCTGTCGCAGTATAGCACAACGGTTACGGTAGGCGATGCGTTCGATAATTTCTTTGGCTCGCCCAAGTGGAAGGCGTACGAGGAAGGTACGCAGGAGCGAGTCGATTTTCAGGGAAACTGCACGTATTCCGGCGAGCAGGTACAGGTTCGCATTGTGTTTGGCATCTACGGGGATACGTTCCAGGTAGATTCGGTGCAGATCAACGGCAAGGAGGCACCGGCGCTGATTTCGGCAGGTCTGTTCTCTGCGGTTTACGGAGAGACGGATTCGTCCGGAGGAACGGTATCCAGTGCAGAATGAATATAAAGCAGGTGAAACCGTATGTTTTTTAAGAAAAAACAGGAACAATCGGCAGAACCAGCGGTAGTGTTAGCAGAATCGTTTGCTGAGCGAAAACTGCCGCTGATTCTGCGCTGGCCAATCAGTATCATACTTTTGTTCGTCATGCCTCCATTCGGCACGGCTGTGGGCATTGGATTAGCAGTTGCGCGGCTGATTTTCAATCACAAATATCCGCGGTACAAGCTGAAACTGCGGACGAAATTCATTGTTTCGACACTTTGTGTCGCATTCGTGGTATGGGCGGTTGTCACTGCGCCGGAGAGCAGCACGACCACCTCAGCGGAGGCAGTACCAACAGAACAGGGTGAATCGCAGGCCACCGAAACAACATCTGAAGCGACAGAAAACAAAACCGTAGAGCAAGAAACAACTTCTCAGGCGGAACAGCAGGCGGCCTCCGAACAGAAAAAGCAGGAAGAGGCAGTTCAGGCGGCGAAGGCTGAGACAGAGAAACAGCAGAAGGAGGCAGAAAAGCAGCAAAGGCAGGAGGAGAAAGCTGCTAAGAAGCTGGCGCGCCAACAGAAACGCGCCAACAAAAAAATAGAGAAAGCGCTGGGCAAGGATAACATCGAGAAGGCAGCGAAAAAACTCTCCCACGTGAAGGAGAACTGGGTGTACGCCTATTATCAGCAGATGCTACCGGATTTGATCGAACAGGACGACCGCACACAGCTCGACCGTTATCTCACAATCTACAGGCAGGCGTTTCCGGAGACAGAGCAGATGAAGGACGTGCTCACGGCGTGGGATCAGATCTGTGACGACCAGAAGAAGATGGACGAACTGGACAAGAAATACCGTTCGGACTATTCGGGCGGTATGTCCGGTGCAAAGAGCGCCGCAGATAAAACCGAAGAGCATGCGTTTTATCTGCAGTACAAGTTGAAAAGTTCTGCCGCAAACAGCCAAAATAGCGTAATCAGTGCTGTGGGAGAGGCAATCGATGCGGCGCAGGAGTCTATGACGGGCACATATGAGTATCTGGCGAATAATGTGACGAACGACTTTATTCCATCGTTGATACAGGGCTACATTGATATGAACACCTATCCGGGCGATGAACAGTATGTTCTGATCACCACCAAACCATTTTCCCAGTCAGGTGCAACAACGGTGTATGCGTATCCGAGCGGAACGCGCACGCTGACGACTTCGGACGGATTTGAGAAAGAGGTCGAGTGCTACCGAGTGATGGACAGTGCTGTGCGGGATGAAATTCTACGGGATTACGAAACGTATTCGGTGGCCGGCATGTCGATCACAGAGGCAAGCCAGCACATGCAGGAATTATTAAACAAGTAAAAGAAAGCAGGGAGAATCATGAAACAAAAAATTTGCGGTTTGCTTGCCATGCTGCTGCTGTTATCCGGCTGCGGCTCAAGCACACCGGCCGACACCTCGCCGATGAGCGAGGACGAGATCACGCAGATGTACAGCGATCCGGATTCGTTCAAGGGCCGCACGCTCGAGCTGTACGGCCGTGTGTTCAACGAGCCAGAGTACGATGACGACGGCGTGTATTTCCAGATGTGGGGAGACCCGGAGAACGGAGAGCGCAACACGATCGTAGCCTGCAAGGACACCTCGCTCAAGCTGCAGGATGATGATTATGTGCATATTTTAGGCAGTGTTTCCGGTAAACACGAGGGCGAAAACGCACTGGGCAGCAAAATCACCGCGCCTGCGATCGTTGCGGATTCGGTAGAGGTGGTAACTTATCAGGAGGCCTGTGCGCCGACGCTGTACACCGCGACGGTGCAGACAGCGGCGCAGACACAGTGCGGCTACACGGTTTCGGTCGACTCGGTGGAGCTGGCGGAAAAGGAAACACGCGTTGCGGTTACGGTGACGAACAACGGTGCAGCGGCGTTCAGTATCTACGATTCCAGCGCAAAAATCGTGCAGAACGGCAAGCAGTTCGAGCGGGAGTATAACTCCTATGCTGATTATCCGGAGCTGCAGTCGGATTTGATGGTCGGCGCGAGCACGACCGGCATCATCACCTTCCCGGCACTGGAAAAGGCGGATTTTGACATCACGCTGACTGGCTCGTCGGATGATTGGGACGAAGGCATTGCGCCGTTTACGTTCCATTGTACGTTCGGTGACGCGGCAGCGCAGACTCAGCAGGAGCTAGCGGCGGAACAGGCGGCGCCGACCTACATGCTGTACGAGGGCACAGCGACCAAGTCTATCGACCTTTCGCTGACCGATACCGTAATTGGCAGCAATAAACTGTGGCCGACGGACACGAAAACCATTACCACGGATGATCTGTCCAAGCTGACGCAAAATGAGGTTGCGGCTGTGCGCAACGAGATTTATGCGCGGCACGGCTATACTTTTACCACGGATGAATGGAAAATTTTCTTTGCCTCGGCGGAGTGGTATCATGCGGACAGTGCGTACTCCAACAATATGCTGAATGCCACGGAAAAAGCGAATGTGGATACCATTCTGAATTACGAAAAGAGTGCAGGCGGACAGCAGGAGAAGATCCGGCCGGAGGATATGGCATCGCAGGCCGCGCTGAATTACTGCCAGACAACCGGCTGGACAAACAGCCGCGTCAATTTTGTGGAAAGCCGTCCGGCGGGCGGATATTATGTCAATGTGATGAAGATAGACGACTCGGATAACAGTTATGAGGAAAATTATGTGGTGACGGTCGAAAACGGAAAGGCAATCGTGACCGGCACCGAGCAGTTAGGCGAATTTACGCCGATCGATTAATTAACAGAATAAATCAAAAAATCAGGACGGAAGGCTCGAGAGACCTTCCGTCCTGATTTTATTAGAGGGGTGTTGTCTTAAGGTTTGGTTTGGAAATTTCTATCTGAGTGAATAGGTAGACTGTGTGAGTTTAGTCGATTCGCTTTACCAGATCCTCCGGAATCTTGGCAGTGCCCTGACCGTAATACTGGAATACGTCAACCATCTGCTGAATCTGCGCGTCGCTCATCTGCTTGATCTCGCCGTTGACGCAGGCTGCGCGGGCAGCCAGATAGCATTTTGCGGCTTCTTCGAGGTAGACCGCAGCGTACAGCGCCTGATTGAGGTCCTTGCCGACCGTCATAACGCCGTGCTGAGACAGGATAACGGCATGACCGTTGCCGACGTACTTAACCGTATCAATGCCCATATCGATCGAGCCTGCAGCCGAATACGGCGTGATCGGCACATTGCCGCCGGCGGCATTGGCCAGTGCGGTAATGCATACGCGGAACTCGGTCAGGCCCGGAATGAGCGAAACTGCAGTCGCATACGGCTGGTGGGTGTGGATAACGGCGTTGATGTCCGGACGCTCGCGGAAGATATGCAGGATAGCCGGTGTGTCGGACGAAGGCTTGCGGGTGCCTTCGATGACATTGCCGTCGATATCCATGACGATCATATCATCCTCGACCATCTTCTCGTACATCATGCCGGACGGCGTAACGAGAATCTCGCCGGTCGGCATGCGCACGCTCAGGTTGCCGCAGGTCAGCGATACCAGCTCATAACGGTCGAGCAGGATACCGGCTTCGATGATTTCTTTTTTCATTTCCGAAAACATGGTGAATTCCTCCTAAAAAATCGTGAGCAGCTGTTCCGGTCTGCGGACGATGAATTCCGGATGGTAGGGCAGCAGCATTTCGAGCGGCTGATAGCCCCATGCGGCAGCAGCGGCTGCCGTTTGCGTGTTGCGTGCGGTCTGCATGTCCACATCGGTGTCACCGACGTAGAGTATCTGCTCACGCGGTATGCCCAGCTGCTCAAGCACAGGGTCCATCGAGTGCGAATCGGGTTTGGAGATGGTCTCCGGCGTCTGTCCGACGCACAGCTCCATCGCATCTCCGAAAAATCGGTCGATGAGCGCACAGGCAACGGCGTTGGGTTTATTCGTCAGAACGGCGTTCTTGATGCCGCGGCAGTTTAGCTCCGCAAGCGTTTCACACACCCCTGCATACGGCTGGGTGAGATAGGTGAAATCGCTGAGGTACGCAGCGCAGTCGTAATCGCGTATCGCGGGCTGAAGTGCGGCAACCCGATCAGGCGGGCAGCCGCCGAGCTTCAGCAGCTTATGGTAAAACTCCGCGATAGAAAGGCGGCACAGGTCACGGCACTCGTCGAGTGTAATGCCGTGAAAGCCGAAATGACGAAGGGACTGGTTACAGTAATGGTGAATTGTCGGCAGGGTATAGAGCAGCGTGCCGTCCAAATCCCAGACGCAGGCGCGAAAGCCCATTTATACCTCCAGGAAGTCTACAAAGCGAACGGCTTCCAGATCGGACTCTGCAACGCCGAGCTTCTTGCCGGTCAGGTCCTCGACAGCGGATACGAGGTGCATGGCATCAATGCCGTACTTCTTCATCAGATACATCTTGGACGCACCGTGCGGATAGCCCGGCAGGCCGATCTTGACCAGACGCTTGCCCAGTCCGTTCTCTGCGATAACATCGGCAACAGCGGAGCCGAGACCGCCGATATCCAGATGGTTTTCGATGGTAACAACGCCGTACTTGCTCTTATTGATGGCCTCAACGATGGTCGGGTCGGTGAACGGCTTGAGGGTGGAAACGTGCATATGCTGTACGGAAACGCCCTTTTCCTTCAGAACTGCGGTAGCGCGCATTGCTTCCTCGGTGCAGATGGAGGAGGACAGCAGAACGATGTCATCGCCTTCACTCAGCACGCGGGCACGGTTGAACTGCATCGGCTCATTTGCCGGGAACAGGCGCGGAACTTCCTTGCGAAGCATGCGGATGTAAACCGGACCGTTGTAGTTGTATGCCAGATCGAGCACGCCTTCGATTTCGGTTGCATCACCGATGTCGAAGATGGCCATGTTCGGCACCGTGCGCAGTACGCCGATGTCGTTGATGGACTGGTGGGTAACACCGCCCGGCGTGGTAATGCCCGGCACAAAGCCGACGAATACAACCGGTAGATTCGGATAAGCAACACTCATTTCCAGCTGATCGAGGATGCGGCGATACAGGAATACCGCAAAGGTATGCAGGAACGGACGGTAGCCTTCACGGCACATGCCGGCTGCCCAGGAGCACATGTTCTGCTCAGCGATACCCATGGTCAGATAGCGGTCCGGGTAGGTCTGGCGGAACTTTTTTACTTCGCAGGAGGAGCCGAGGTCGGCCGACATAACCAGAACCTCCGGATGCTCGGCTGCGAAGCGAATCATATTTTTTTCGTGTGTATTAACTTCGATCTTCATTTTGAACTCCTTCCTTCTCACATCTCGTCATAGATCTTCTGGAATTCATCACGCTCGTCAGCGCCGATGCGGATAAAATGCATCGAACGCGGCTTTTCGAGCGGCTTAACGCCGGTCCAGCCGTGCGTGCGTGCGATAACAACGAGCGGCTTGCCCTCATGCGGGGTCTCACATGCTTTGCAGAAGTCCTCAATGTCGTGGCCGTTTGCCTCAACGCAGACTGCGCCGAACGAGGTGAAGCGGTCGATCAGCGGCTCCTCGGTCATCTGATCCTCAATCCTGCCCTCAACCTGCTGGTCGTTTGCATCGATTACAACGATGAAGTTATCCAGCTTGTAGTAGCCGGCAGCCTGAATGCACTCCCAGGTCTGACCTTCCTGCAGCTCACCGTCACCGAGCAGAACATAGCACTTGCCGGTGTCGCCGCGGCGCTTGCGGGCATGAGCCGTGCCGCCTGCGATCGAGATGGTCTGACCGAGCGAGCCTGCGGTGTTCTCAAATCCGGGGGAGTGCTCCGCACCGATCATTTCCATGTTCCAGCCGTCTACATTGAATTTGTCCATGCAGTCCGGGCTGATGCGGCCGGTCTCTGCCAGTGCGGCGTAGATAACCGAAGCATAGTGGCAGCAGGATACGAAGAAACGGTCCTTATCCGGTGCGGGAGCGCCGTTGTAAGAGGAGCCTCGCTGATAATCCATATTATCCGGCCCCGGAACGCCGGGGAACGGAATCGGCTCCCAGCTGCCGACGGACGGACCGAGGTTCATCACACGGGTGTACAGGGAGGCAATGATTTCTGCCGACGAGCACGCCTGTGCCAGATAGCAGCCGCCGGTTTTCAGTGCAACGCCGAGAATCTGCTTGCGGATTCCGTTAGCGACCGCCTGAATATCGGCGGTGGAATAATTTTTTTCACTCATAAGAGCATGACTCCTTTCTGAATCCAATACCTATACGAACAGCCGGTGCTGTGGGTTGTGGTGTCGATCTCTTAAAAACATTATTTCATATACAAGCACAAATGTCAACGATAGAAAACTTGTCATTTGTGCCAAAAACGAGTTGATGAAATTAGTCAAATAGTGAAAAACGACGATTGAAGCGCGGAAATGGCTTGACGAGACTGTTTATGTTGCCTATAATGAGATAAAAGGAATTTAGAAAACGGTTCACAACAATGAACGAAATTTCAAACATTCCCGCGAGTTCCATGAAAGGAAGATGAATTATGAAAGCTGTTGTGAAAACGGAGACCGGTTTTGATCATATGCAGTATACAGATATTCCGGAACCCAAAGCGACCGGAGATCTGGTAAAGATCAAGATCGCGTACTCCGGTATCTGCGGCACTGATCTTCATGCGTTCAAGGGCACCTACGCGAGCACCAAGCCGCCGGTTGTACTCGGCCATGAGTTTTCCGGTGTAGTCACCGAGATCGGTCCGGACGTAAAGAATGTTAAGGTGGGAGATCGCGTTACCAGCGAGACCACCTTCAAGACCTGCGGCGTATGCCCGATGTGCAAATCCAAGGATTACAATCTGTGCGGCAACCGGCAGGGCATTGGCACCCAGATTAACGGCTCGATGGCTGAGTATCTGGTCAGCAGAGAGGAAAGCGTTCACGTCCTGCCGGATAACGTATCGCTGCTGAGTGCCGCGCTCACTGAACCGCTTGCGTGCGGCGTACATGCTGCTATCGAGAAGGGCAATGTACAGCCTGGCGATATCTGCGTGGTATTCGGTGTTGGCGCAATCGGCCAGATGGTTATGCAGGTGGCAAAGAGTCAGGGCGCGACCGTTATCGTTGCCGGACTGAGCCACGATGCGGAACGCTTTGAGATTGCAAAGAGTGCAGGCGCGGACCGCTGTGTTGATCAGCAGACCGAGAACATCAAGGATATCGTGATGGAGATGACGAACGGTGTCGGTGCGGACAAGTGCTTTGAGTGCTCGGGTGCGGTTCCGGCAGCCAACAAGGCGCTTGAGCTGGTACGCCGCAAGGGCACAGTTGTACAGATGGGCGTGTTCCCGCAATCGCATGAGAGTATCTGGACCGACCTGATCCTGCATCACGAGATCAACTATGTTGGCTCCCGCAGCCAGAAGCCGTCCTCGTGGGTCAAGGCTCTGGAGCTTTTGGCGGCAGGCACAGTCGTACCGGAAAAGATCGTCACCTCGATCGATCCGCTGGAGAAATGGCGCGACGGCTTTGACAAGATGATTCGCGGCGAAGGCGCCAAGGGTGTTATCGTGCTCGATGACAGTCTGCAATAAGCAATCCCACGATGGATAAAGAATGAACTGATTATGATAAAGAAATGAGAGAAAAGAAAAAACCAATACCGCTTGTACGGTATTGGTTGATTCTAAAAAGGGGTGCTTATTCGGGAACGGCAACGCCTTCCATTTCCAGCATGCGGCGGGCGAGTGCCTCGTCCGCGACCAGTACGTTGATGTACTTTCCGCGCACGGCGGCAAGCGTGCACTCTGCCTTTTCGGCACTGGCGTTGATGCCGATCGACCACGCCGGAGTGCGCATTGCCTCCAACGGAGCGGAGATGACGTAGCGGCTGTCCAGCTGAACCTCGTTGCCGTTGATGTCAAACATGCGGCCGAGCAGACTGGAAACCGCACCGCGGCGCATCAGCTCCTTGCGCTCCTCGGCGTTGTAGCAGCCGGATTTATAAAGTGAGCCGTTGGCGTCATTCAGCGAACCGATGCCGGTGAGGATGATATCTACCGAACCTGCCTTCTTGAGTGTTGCTTCAATCTGCGGCTCGGCGGTGAGATAGGAGTAAACCAACTCGCTGTCCACATAGACCGGTGCATAGATGTTGGAATAGGTGCCGTGCACCTTTTTGGAAAGCCGGAGCGCAAGCTCGAGGCCGTCCACACGCGGATTGCCGGTGCCGAGGCAGCCGACCATCTGCACAACAGTTACATTATAGTAGTCGGAATAATCGGTCGGTTCGAGGACATCGCACAGTGCTTCCAGTGCACGGCCCCACGAAATGCCGATAGACATGTTGTTTTCCAGTACGGTCGAAAGAAAATCTACTGCACAGTGTGCACAGCGTGTCAGGGACTGGTCGAATTCATAATCTCCGGCAACGATGACCGCATCGCGTAAACCGAAGGTCGTACGAACAAGGTGCGAAAGCTGCGGATTTTTGTTGATCGGACTATGAACGATGATTTCAACCACGCCGGTTTCCTTCGCTTCATCGAGAAGTCGGGAGATGGTGGGACGGGAAATGCCGGTGATTTTGCTGATATCCTGCTGGCTGAGATTCTGCTGATAATAAAGCTCGGAGATTCGTACGAGCAAATCGGTACGGCTGCTCATAATAGGCCTCCTTAAAAATTTGAAAAGTTAGATGAACATTTGTTCACAACACAAAGTATAGCGTTTTTCGTATAGAATGTCAATAAACGTATTGACAAAAAGCGAAAAATCCAATATGATATTGCCCATAGGAATTGCGATAATATTCCATAGGAATAGTAGGAATAGGAGGAACATCCATGTTCACCAGTGAATTTGTTGTAAAAAATCCAACCGGTCTGCACGCACGTCCGGCCAGCCAGCTGGCCAAGCTGTGCAAGGATATTCCGGATGATATTCGTCTGATCTGCGAAAAAGGCACGATTAACCCCAAAAATGTAATTGGAATTTTGACCGCAGGTCTGAAAAAAGGTTCAGCGATCAAAATCGAGGTAGAAGGCGCCAACGAGCAGGAATCCGGTGCAAAGATCATGGAATTCCTGGAAGGCTTGACCGACTGAGAAGAGAAGGAGAAATGAAGATGGAGCAGGCAACCTTTCGCAATCTGATTTTGCGGGATGTGGAAGCGGCAAACGCCGAGGAGGCAATCCGCAAGGTCGGTCAGCGTTTTTACGATGAAGGCTTCGTAAAGGATACCTACATTGATGCAGTTGTTGCGCGTGAGAAGAATTACGCGACCGGTCTGCAGCTGGCGGATATCGCGGTAGCTATGCCGCACACCGATCCGCAGCATGTTAACCGCCCGGGCGTGTGCATCGCACAGCTTAAGCACCCGGTCGAGTTTGAGCATATGGGCGATCCGGATACCAAGGTGCAGGCGGAAATGCTGTTCATGATGGCCATCAAGAATCCGGATGGGCAGGTCGAGCTGCTGCAGAAGGTGCTCGGCGTGTTCCAGCAGCCGGAGGTCGTTGCTGCATTCCGCGCAGCAAAAAATGAAGACGAGCTGTTCGAGGCGGCTCAGAAGTACATTGGTTGATTACAGGACTGCGGTTCTGTTCAAAACACGGTTAAATTTAATTTATTGGAGGGCTAAATAATGAAAACTTGTAACATTCTGTGTGTATGCGGTTCGGGTACCGTAAGTTCCGCAATGGTAGCAGGCAAGCTCAAGGAGCGCCTGAAGGAAAAGGGCTGGGACGCTGCCATGGTAGAGGCAAGCCCGAACAGCATTTCGACCGAGATCACCGGCAAGAAGTTTGATCTGATTGCATGTGTAAGCCCGGTTTACGAGGACTTCGGCATCCCGAAGGTAAAGGCAGTCGGCATGCTGACCGGTCTGTCCGAGGACAAGGTAGTCGATGACTGCCTGAAGATCCTGGAGGCAAATGCGTAAAGGGTAAGGCGCATTTTCTCATAGTCATCCATAGCAAAGAGTAAAGGCAAAAGGGTAAAAAAGAAAGGTGGTTCCAAGCATGGCAAGTTTCTTTCAAACATTAAGTGATGTGTTCAGTGCATTCGGTGCTGCAGTATTCGTACCGGTTATTCTGTTTATCATCGCAAAGTGCATGGGTGTTACCGGCAAGAAGGCATTTAACACGGCACTGCTGTGTGCAGTCGGCTTGACGGGCTTCAACCTCGTTATCAACAGCTATTCCGCGATTATCGCACCGGTTGTCAACCAGATGGTTACGAACGCAGGCGTAAATCTGCCGACGCTCGATACCGGCTGGCAGTCCACGTCGGTTATCGCGTATTCGACCAAGGTCGGCCTGATCTTCATCGGCGTTGCAATCATTCTGCAGCTTGTGCTGTTCTTCACCAAGTGGACAAACGTATTTATGGCATCCGATCTGTGGAACAACTACTCCTTCATGGTTTGGGGCTCCATGCTGTATGCTCTGACCGACAACATGATGCTCTCCATGGCTCTGATGGTCGTTCAGCTGCTGTACATCCTGTTGTTCTCTGAGGCTTGCGCAAAGCGCTGGTCTACCTATTATGATTACGATAACTGCTGCATGACCGCTCCTCATCATCTGGAGAGCCTGCCGTTTGCGGTATTCATGAACTGGTTCCTCGGCAAGATCGGCTTTGACAAGATCAAGCTGAATGCACAGACCCTGCAGAAGAAGCTCGGCATCCTCGGTGAGCCTATGTTCATCGGCCTGGTTGTCGGCGCTCTGATCGGCATCATCGGCAACTTTAACGCTCTGGTCGGCGAGGGTGCGCTGACGGCCTGGGGTACGGTATCCTCTGCAGCCGTTTCCACCGCAGCGATCATGGCAGTATTCCCGAAGGTAGCCGGTATCTTCGCAAGCGCATTTACCACTCTGACTGATGCGTACAAGTCCAAGGCTGCCAAGTCCGGCGAAGGCCGTGAATGGTATCTCTCTGTTAACGATGCATGCGGTTACGGCGAGCCGAATACACTGGTTACCGGCATCCTGCTGATCCCGATCATGCTGGTTGTAGCATTTGTTCTTCCGGGCAACACCATCCTGCCGATGGCTGACCTGTGCGCTCTGCCGTACATGGTTGAGGTATTTGTTTGCGTATCCAACGGCAATATCGCAAAGAGCGTTGTTTCCGGTGCGATCTGGTTCTCTCTGGGCCTGGTTGTTGCGTCCGTTCTCGCGCCGACCTTTACGCAGGTCGCTGTTGACGCCGGCTTCCAGCTGGCACAGGAAGGCGTATTCATCATCAGCTTCGGTATTATGTGCCACCCGCTGATCGCCGGTCTGTTCTATGCATTCTGGTCTCAGAATCCGATCATCATCGGTGCGGTTGTCATTGCATACTTCGTACTGTACTTCCTGTTCAAGAGGAACAAGGAGCGTTTCGTTGGCTATCTGGAGAACGCTGCTGCTGCTTACTCGGCATACTAAGCGATTGCTTCTAAACTGAAAACAGCCGGCTGCTGCTGCAAACAAATGCAGCGCAGCCGGCTGTTGTTTTATTCCGAAGAGGAGGAAAAGATGAAGGAACTGACACAAAAGCCGCAGAATATCGTACTGGTCGGCGATGCTTTTGTTTCGCCGGACACGATGGAGCAGGCGGTGCAGCAAAGCACACTCTGCTGCGGCAGGATCACTAAGCTGATGTGGGGCGGCTCCGACAAGCAGGAATTCACCTCGCGGCAGCTTAAACTCGAGCGGAACGGTCCGGAAGCCGTACCGTATGCGGACGGTCTGGACGAGGTGATCGGCGAGGCAGAGGTTCTGCTCGTGCATTTCAATCCGGTGCCGCGTGCGCTGATTGAGAAAGCGCCTAACCTCAAGGTCATCCTGACCTGCCGCGGCGGCATGGAGCACATTGACCTTGCAGCTGCAAGTGAGCGCAATATTCCGGTGCTCAACGTTATCCGCAATGCAGAGCCGGTCGCGGACTTTGCCCTCGGCATGATGCTTGATCTGACGCGCGATATCGCGCTATCGCACCGCAAAATGCGCGAAGGTGTATGGATGAAGAGCTTTTACAACTCGGACCATTTGATGACGCTTTCCAGCCATACGGTGGCGCTGGCCGGTATCGGCAACGTCGGCAGCGCGCTGGCGCGCCGTCTGCTGGCACTCGGCGTGCCGGTGATCGCGTATGACGCATACACCAGTCCGGAAAAGCTGGAAAAGGCCGGTCTCGGTGCAATCAAGCTGGTCGATTCACTTGAAACTCTGTTTGAACAGGGCGATATTGTATCGCTGCACCTGCGGCTGACATCGGATACCGAGCATATGATCGACATGCAGTATTTTTCCCGCATGAAAAAAACGGCGTACTTTATCAACACCGCGCGCGGCGGTCTGGTCGATCAGCCGGCACTGGTCGAGGCGCTGCAGCAGGGCTGCATGGCAGGCGCGGCACTGGATGTGTACGACAGCGAGCCGCTCGCCGTGGACGATCCGCTGCTGCAGATGGACAACGTGCTGCTAACGCCGCACATTGCGGGCACCACGGTAGACGCGATCCCACGGGCGCCGTTTTTGCTCATGCGTGAGGTTGATCGGTTTCTGGCTGACGGAGTAACCGATCGGGTGGTAAATCATGTGTCCATCACACTGGAGTAAGGAGGAAACGCAATGCTTTTGCAGGAAGAAAGAGAGAAAATCGTTGTATACGGACAGGAAATGCTCAAGCGCGGTCTGACCGCAGGCACCTTCGGCAACCTGAGCATTTACAACGAGAAGGAGAACCTGTTTGCCATCAGTCCGAGTGGCATGGACTATTTTAAGACCGACGCAAGCGATGTGGTCGTTATGACGCTCGACGGCGAAAAGGCGGACGGCGACCGCAAGCCATCTTCCGAGGTGGACATGCACCGTATTTTCTACCAGAAGCGCCCGGGCATCAAGTCGGTCGTGCACACGCATCCGCGCTACGCTACTACGCTGGCGTGTCTCGGCTGGAGCATTCCGCCGCTGCACTATCTGGTGGCGTATTCGGGCAGAGAGGTGCCGTGCATTCCGTATGTGCCGTTCGGCACTTATGAACTGGCACAGGCGGCGTTGGACGGCATGGGCGATAATTACGCCTGCATTCTCGGAAATCACGGTCTGCTGTGCGTCGGCGGCAATATCAGCTACACGCTGGATGTGTCCGAGCAGATCGAATTCTGCGCACAGCTCTATTATAATTGTAAGGCAGCCGGTCAGGAGCCGAAGCTGTTGAATGACGAGCAGATTAGCTCGGTGCTGGAGGCATTCCAGACCTACCGACAGAAATAAATTTTGCAGGAGGGGACCATTATGGAGGAAAAATGCGTATACTGCGGCGGTGATCTGCCGGAAAAGCCGACTAAGGTAAAGGTGCGCACGCGCTCGTTTGAGGTGTGCTGCGCGGATTGTGCGGCAAAGACCGAACAGTATATCAAGCTGGATAAGCGATTCAAGACCGCACTGTATCTTCTGGTCTTTCTGGGCGGCATCGGATTTGTTATCAGTGCATTTTTTGGCGGTGACAGTCCGCTGCGCATGATCGGTGCGTATGCCGGTCAGCTTGTTGCGGGACTGGCGTTTATCGCGTTTCCGTATCCGGTCACCTCGTTTGAGAGCTTTCACGCGATGAGCATCCGCGGTGTAACGCGGCTGACGCGCATTATCGGCCTTGTGCTGAGCGTGTCGGCAGTTGTGCTGATGGTGCTCACGCTGCGGTAAAGACAAGTGCGATCGGTCTGGCGAAAGTCAGGTCTTTCCAAAACCCCAAAGGGCGCTCGAAGGAGCGCCCTTTGGGGTTTTGCAGGATTGTCTGATGTGATGGAAAGCAAAAGGACAGAAGGGCCCAAGTACCTTCCGTCCTTTTGAGGAGAAAATTATATTTGTATTCTGTTTGGAGACTTGAATATAAATAAGAGAGAATAAATTGAATGTGGAATTTGATCTGCGATTCGGGAAAATTAGCCGAGGAACGGACGGGTGGTTTCCGCACCCATGCGGATCACATCCTCAGCAGGCATTCTCCAGTATTCCGGACGGAACAGTTCGAGGCACGCAGGGCCGTCGTAGCCGACTGCCTGTACCGCATCAGCAACCTCCTGCACCGGAATGGCACCCAGACCGGGCATCAGACGGTGGCAGTGGTCGAGGATGCCGAGCGGCAGGTCCTCGCAGTCGTTGATGTGGAACACGAACAGCTTCTCCTTGGAAATTTTGCGGATGAAATCAACGTCCGCGCACTTGTCGTGCAGGTAAACATTGATGCAGTCCACGGTCAGACCAACACTGTCGCGGTTGACGGCGTTTACGATCTCGAGCGCCTGACGAACGCTGTTGACGCACCATTTCTTGTCACCGATCGGCTCGAAGGACAGCTTGACGCCGTACGGTTCAGCAATGTCAGCGAGTTCGTTCAGCACCTTCACCGAGTCGTCGAAGATCTCCTTCTCGTTCTTGGTGCAGATCTCGTTGGTAACAGTCGGCACAACAATAATGTACGGATTGCCGATCTGCTGAGCCACCTTGCAGCCGAAGGTGAACAGCTCTACAAGCTTTTCCCACTCCTCCGGCGTGCAGAAGTTGATGTTTTCAATGGAGTTGAATGCAAACGGCTTGATATGGCTCTTTGCAAAAAACGCCTTGAGATCGTCTGTGGTGTGGGTCTTGAGATACTCCTGCAGCATATCGAGACGCAGCTCGATATAGTCATAGCCGTACTTTTCACACAGCAGCAGGTCGTTTTCAACTGTGGAATTTTCCTTGCAGGTTGCTTCGTTATATCCGAGTTTCAGCATAAGACAGTCTCCTTTACATTTCACCGCGTGCTTCACGCTCGGTGAGTTCCTTCATAATAGTGGGGTAAATCTTATCCAGCTTGTAGAACAGCAGGACGATGATGGCAACGATCCAGACCAGAATCGGACCGAACTTAAAGATAGAGGAAATCATTTGCTGGGCGGAAGCCGGCTGCATAGCACCGCCGGTAACCGAGCTGAGGAAGCCTGCGCCCTCGAGCATGGCAGTCATAACCGCACTGGTGATACCGGTGCCGATCTTAAAGCCGAGCGAACCGCCGCCGAAGATCAGGCTTTCCTGACGCAGATGGCTCTTCCACTGACCGTACTCTACAACGTCGCCCATCATGCCGAATACCAGAGAGGTCAGCGGAGCCTGACCGAGCGAGCGGATGATGGTCATTACCAGAATCCACCGGAAGCTCATCGGGTTTACCATAATGAGTGCATGGGCGATAACAACTACGATACAGCCGGCGAGCGACAGGTTGCGCTTGTTGAATTTCTGCAGCAGTATTGGACACATCAGCGCGCCAACGATCAGTGCGACGATCTCGGAGGTGTAAATGACGCTGTAATACCATTCATCGTTGCCGAGAACATATTTGCAGTAATACGGCAGATCGGTGCCGATGATGGTGGTATGTACGCAGGTGACGGTCCACAGAACGAGCGTTGCCCAGAAATACGGGTTGCCCAGCAGGGCTTTCAGCGCGCGGGAAGCGGGAACCTTGGGCTGCTCCTGCTGCGCGGCCTCGAAATTGACGGTTTCCTTGCAGCGGACAAAGCAGATGACAAGCAGAGCAAGTGCGATGGCGCACCAGATGCTCATGGTCTTGATCCAGGCGGCCTGATCGTTGCCGAACAGCTTGACGACCGGCATGGTGAAGGTTACGGCAATGATCTTGCCAATCGGAGACAGTGACATACGCACAACGGACAGCAGGTCGCGCTCGTGCGAGGAGCGGGTCATCATGGTGGACAGGGTGCCGTAGGGCACGTTGATTGCGGTGTAGCATACGGTGGTGCACAGGTTATAAGTAACAAAAATGTACCAGAATTGAACGGTCGTGCTGCTGCTGTGCGGCACACAGAACATCGCAACCGCGCACAGAACATACGGTACGCTCATCCACAAGATCCACGGACGGGCCTTGCCCCATTTGGATTTGGTCTTGCTTACGATGATGCCCATGATAACGTCGGACGAGCCATCAAAAATACGCGAGATCAGCATGACCAGACCGACGGTAACGACCGGAATACCGCAGTAATCCGTATAGAACAGGGTGAGCAGCGCGGTGATCATACCGAACACAATGTTGCAGGCGGTATCGCCTAAACCATAGGAGATACGGGTTCCCCAGCCAAGGGAGGCAGTGTTGTTCTTTTCACTCATAAGGAGCAACCCCTCTTTCTTTTCTCAAAAAACGGAAGCCGCCGCCGAGTGCGGCGGCTTGCCGAATAACTCTTTTCCTTCTCTTTTCCTGTGATATGCGGGGGATAAATTACTCGATTTCGCTCAGCTTGACCGGACGGCCTTCCTTCATGGACAGGTTTGCTGCCATTGCGATCTTGACCGGCTGCAGACCGTCAAAGCCGGTAACCAGCGTGTCGGTGTCGTTCAGAACGGCATCGGTGAACGCCTTTGCCTCTGCGATGAATGCGTTGTTGTAGCGCTCGAGGAAGAACCAGGTCGGCTTTGCAACCTCGACGCCTGCGGCGGAGGAGATCATGGCGGTGTTGTTCAGATCGTTTGCAACCTGCACGCAGCCCTGGTCGCAGTGAACCTCGGTGCGCTGGTCGTAGCCGTAGTGAGCGGCACGGGAGTTGTCGATCACGCCGAGTGCGCCGTTCTCGAACTTCATCATTACAATGGCGGTGTCCACATCGCCGTATTCCTCGTAGCCTGCACCGGAGAGCGCTGCACCGTAAGCGGTAACCTCGGTAACCTCGCTGCCTGCCAGATAGCGGACCATGTCGAAATCGTGAATGGTCATGTCCATGAAGATACCGCCGGAAACCTTGATATAGCTCATCGGCTGGTGATCGGGATCACGGGAGGTGACCTTGATGAGATTGGGCTTGCCCAGCTTGCCGGAAGCGACCGTATCGCGGACGGCCTTGTGGTTGTGGTCAAAGCGGCGCACAAAGCCGACCTGCAGCTTAACGCCTGCCTTCTTCACCGCAGCGAGTGCTTCCTCGATCTTTGCCAGCTTGGTGTCGATCGGCTTCTCGCAGAAGATGTGCTTGCCGGTCTGCGCAGCGCGCATGATGAAGTCTGCATGCGTTGCGGTGGAGGAGCAGATGAACACGGCCTCGATGGTCGGATCGCCAAAGATCATCTCGGGATCATCGTAGCACTTCTCGATACCCATGTCCGCTGCCCATGCACGGGTCGCATCGTTCATGAACGGATCAGCCACTGCGTAGAGGTCTGCGTTCGGCACTGCATGTGCCAGATTTTCGCCGTGAAGCTTGCCGATTCTGCCTGCACCCAGCAGACCGATTCTTACCTTGTTTGCCATTTTTTCTTGCACTCCTTTTTTACTCTGAAACCTGAATTGACGCGTTTGCTCAAAAAGCAGTATGTTAGAAGTTTTTTTCTGTGCTTCTATGATATAATAACTGCACACAGAGAAGAACAACGTTGAAATATCGAATATAACAACGATATAAACTGCTGTTTTTGAATCATTTACGCTTTTCTTGTGATTATTATACAAACAAAGTCCGTGAGAGCGTTATCGTGTTCTTGTGGAAAAAACAGCAGGATTTTCCGAGGGTAAGAAAGAAAATCGAGGGAAGGATTTCGTAATCTTGTGATTCTTGGGAGGGAGCATACATGGGAAACAAGCCTTGTAAACTGAGCGGAACATTCTTCAACTGCATTTCGATCGATCGCAATTACAACAACCAGCAGTCTATACTTCCGCATATGCACGACAACCGTCTGGAGCTGTTCTATGTGTGCAGCGGACAAGGACAGTACATGGTGGATAATCGGTATTATCCGATTGGAGAGGGCGACATTGTTATCTGTAATCAGGGTGTGCTGCACGGCGAGGAACCCGATCAGGTGCGGCAGATCCGGTCGTATAGCGTCGCAATTACCGATGTCAATGTAGAAGGTCTGCCGCCCAACTGCCTGATCGCGGAAGGGGAGTGTCCGGTCGTCTCGTGCGGACAGCTTGCCAGGCAGGTAGGCGAGACCATGCACCTGCTGTATCTGCTCAGCGCCGATGCGGGAAAGCTGCATGCCGTGTGCTGCAGTCTGGCAGAGGCAATGCTGAATCTGACCGATTCCCTGCTCCGCAGTCGTATCCACCAGCAGGAGCAGCAGCGTGAAATGCCGTCTGTGCTGGCGCACCGCGTGCGGCGCTATCTGGATGCACACCACTGTGAGCCGATCACGCTGCGTATGGTGGCGGAGCGACTGCGCGTGAGCGAGTATTATCTGGCGCATGTGTTCAAGCAGGAGTTCGGCGTGCCGCCTATGCAGTATGTGATGAAGCGCCGGATTGGTGAGGCGCAGGGTTTTCTGATGAATACCGGCATCCCGATCGCCGAGATTGCGGATACACTCGGCTTCAGCAGTATCTGTCACTTCAACACCATGTTTAAGAAGTACACCGGCACACCGCCTGGTAAGTTCCGGCAGTCGTTCAAGCAGAGCATCACGCACAGCGAAAAAGTAAAAAGTGAAGAAGAGGAATCGTAAAACGGAAAACACCATGCAGAGCAGTAACGCTTGGCACGGTGTTTTTCTATCTTACTTACAAATAGAAGAATGGCGCAGCCGAGAGAGAGGGTGGCTGCGCCGGTGAAATGGAGATGTGCGTGAAATTAGAGAGTGTGTGTGATGATCGTTTGCCGGAGCATAATTATCTTATTTATACAGCACGGTCTGCGTAAAGACCATGTTTGCAAGGATAACTACTACAGAAAAATGGTGAATAACATATTTATTCCTCCGTTATCCGTTCTTTCGCCGTTTGCGTTCGGCTTTCCTTTGATGATTCTATTGTAGTCCCTTGGACGCGGTTTTTCTTCTAACTTCTTGTATTTCATAGAGTTGAGCAAGAATCTATAATTTGACCGGCACAGACGGTCAGCATACGCGGAAAACGGCAGCAACAACCTATAAAAAGTGGTGAAAATGCAGCCTGTGAGTGAAAAATAAAGGCGGGAGAAAGATTGCGTATTTTTATAAAATGTTGAGATATATGCTTTTTTTGTTTGTTGTTTAGGACGGAAAATGCGAAATTCTGTAATGACAGTATGCCGCGTTTTCCGCACGATAGCGAGATATTAAAAAAACAGGTGCAAAGCGCAGGCCGCAGGCGGGAACGGCAGACACGGAAAACAATGCGGTAGGGGAGAGAAAAGTTCTGGATTCTATAATAAAATGTGAAAATATTCGTATGTAACGTAAAAATATAAGAAAAAAGGCGATTTCTCAAGATGTTAGAAGAAAAGCAAACGCTCAAATGCTAAACTTAAATCATCAAAAGAAAACACCGCCGAGACCAAGCGAAAGCGCGGCGGCGAGCAGAAAAAAGAGCAGAAGCATTTGAGGAGGAAAACACAATGAGCAAAACCAGAATGACAGTCGGTCAGGCAATCGTAAAGTTCCTGAATCAGCAGTACATCGAGATGGACGGCAAAGAGGAACCCTTCGTAGACGGCATGTTCACGATCTTCGGTCACGGCATGGTCGTCGGTCTCGGTCAGGCGCTGGAAGAGGATCCGGGCCACCTGAGAGTTTACCAGGGCCGCAACGAGCAGGGCATGGCACACGCCGCCATCAGCTACGCAAAGCAGCACAACCGCCGCAAGATCATCGCCTGCACCTCGTCCATCGGCGTTGGCGCAGCAAACATGGTAACCGCAGCACTGACCGCTACCATCAATAACATCCCGCTGCTGCTGTTCCCGTCCGATTACTTCGCAACCCGTCAGCCGGATCCGGTTCTTCAGCAGCTCGAGGTTCCGAACGACCTGTCCATGTCCGCTTCGGACTGCTTCAAGCCGGTTGCCAAGTACTGGGATCGCATTTCTCGTCCGGAGCAGCTGATGAGCGCGATGGTCAACGCAATGCGCGTCCTGACCGACACCGCAAACTGTGGCACCGCTGTTATCTCGCTTCCGCAGGATGTACAGGGTGAGAGCTTCGACTTCCCGGATTACTTCTTCCAGAAGCGCGTACATCACGTTGCACGCCGCGTAGCGGATGACTACGATATCGAGAAGGCAGTTGAGATGATCAAGGCTTCCAAGAAGCCGATGTTCATTGCAGGCGGCGGCGTTCGTTACTCCGAGGCCGGTCAGACCGCAATGGACTTCTGCAAGGCGTTCAACATTCCGGTTTCTCAGACACAGGCCGGCCACTCCTGCCTGCCGGATTCGTTTGAACTGGCTGTCGGCGGCATCGGCGTAACCGGCGGTCTGGCGGCGAACGCACTCTGCAAGGACTGCGACCTCGTTATCGGTGTCGGCACCCGTTTCAACGACTTCGTAACCGGCTCCAAGTGGGTGCTGTTCCGCAACCCGGATATTAAGGTTCTCGCTATCAACACCTCTGAGTTCCACGCGGAAAAGCTGGACGCGACCCGCTGCATCGGCGACGCAAAGGTAACGCTCGAGGCTATCATGGAAAAGCTCAAGGCAGACGGCTATAAGTCCGGCTACACCACCGAAATTCAGGATATCCGCAAGGTTTGGGAAGAGGAGCGTCTGCGTGTTCTGGGCGTTCAGTACAAGGGCGAAGGCTTTGGCGAGGGCAAGTTCGTGCCGTGCGTTCCCAGCTGGACCGAGAAGATCATGAACGATTTCGTTTCCCAGATCGGCGGCACCATCACTGAGTCCAACGCGGTCGGCATTCTTCGCGAGGAGGCAGACGACGACGCAATCGTGGTTGCAGCAGCAGGCTCGCTGCCGGCAGACCTCGAGCGTCTGTGGGTCACCGACGCACCGAACTCCTACAACATGGAATACGGCGCATCCTGCATGGGTTATGAGATCGCAGGTGCATTCGGCGCCAAGCTGGCTGAGCCGGACAAGGAAGTTTACGCACTCGTTGGTGATGGCTCGTTCATGATGCTCAACTCCGAGATTCCGACCGCAATGCAGGAGAACGCGAAGATCACCGTTGTTGTATTCGACAACTGCGCGTTCGGCTGCATCAACAATCTGCAGATGGGCAACGGCGTTGGCTCTCTGGCGACCGAAATGCGTCACCGCAACGAGACCACCGGCAAGCTGGACGGCGATTACTGCTACACCGACTTCGGCAAGATCGGTGAAGGCTTCGGCATGAAGGCGTTCTACGCCAAGACCCCGGACGAATTCCGCAAGGCCGTTCAGGACGCCAAGAAGGAAAGTGTTTCCTGCATCATCGACGCAAAGGTTCTGCCCAAGACCATGGCTGAGGGCTACGAGTCCTGGTGGCACATCGGCGTAGCGTCCACCTCCAAGTCTGACGAGGTAAAGGCTGCACGCAAGCGCATCGACGATCATCTGGCAGAAGCACGCATGTACTAATTAAACGCAGATTCAATATGAGCCGCCCGTTTTCGGACGGGCGGCTTCGCTTATATAATCGCTTATATAATAAGGTATCGAGCAAAGAAAAGAGGAGCAAGAATTATGAAATATACGCACAAGGCCCCCTTCGATAAGGGCTACAACGGCATGGTCTCCGCAGTCGAGAACCCGGAAATGATGGGCATGGAGTTCGGTGTTGTCAAGATGGCAGCGGGCGACGTGATGCACTTCGACTACGCGCAGGAGGTCGTTTACGACCTGATGAGCGGTAGCGTGACCTTCGAGTGGAACGGCAAGTCCGAGAGCGTTACCCGCCGTGATGTGTTCCACGAGGGTGCAATCCTGCTGCACGTTCCGCAGAACACCAAGGTGACAATTTCTGCCGAAAGCGATGTGGAAATCGCCGTTTCCCGCACGGAAAACAAGCGTGATTTCGCAGCTCGTCTGCTGCGTCCGGAGGACTGCCTGTGCGCAAACGAGGAGCGCGGCGCCGGTCAGATGAACGAGTGCTCGACCCGTCTGGTACGCACCTTCTTTGACCGCTCCAACTGCCCGGAAACCAACTTTTTCATCGGTGAAGTGGTGCATTTTCCCGGAAAGTGGTCCTCTTATCCGCCGCATCAGCACGTTGAACCGGAGCTGTACTACTATAAGTTCCTGCCGGAAAACGGCTATGGTCTGGCAGAATATGGCGATGATGCCTTTAAGGTAAAGAACAACGACCTGACCGGCATGCCGGAAAACGTGACCCATTCTCAGGCCGCGGCTCCCGGCTACGCGGAGTATTACCTGTGGTGCATCCGCCTGCAGGACGACAAGAACATCGTGACGACCGTTGTGCCCGAGTATGAGTGGGTAACTAAGGCCGACGCGAAGTATTTCCCGGATATTTAAGGCGGTGAAATAACATGAAAGCCTTCAAAATCGTACCTTCTATTGCGGAATACGTCGATTTTCGCACGCTGGCGAAGGAATTAAGCCTTGGCGCGAAAGACCTGATTCTGACAAATGAATATATTTACAATCCGACAATCGCGGCGCTGAATCTCGGCTGCCACACCTGTTTTCAGGAAAAGTTCGGCGGCGGTGAGCCGACCGACGTCATGGTTGACGCCATCCTCGACGACCTGCGCGGCAAGGAGTTTGACCGCATTATCGCGGTCGGCGGCGGCACAGTAATCGACATCGCAAAGGTGCTGACCGTTGCCAAGTCCACCGACCGTGTGGACGATCTGTACGACCGCATGGCAAACCTCGAGAAGGAGCATGAGCTGATCATCGTGCCGACTACCTGTGGCACCGGCTCTGAGGTTACCAACATTTCCATCATCAACCGTACGACTAAGGGCGTCAAGGTTGGTCTGGTGTCTCCGGCGATGTTTGCGGACGAGGCGGCGCTCGTTCCAGGCATGCTGCTCAGCCTGCCGTATCCGGTTTTTGCAACTTCTTCCATTGACGCCATGGTCCACGCGGTCGAAAGCTACCTTTCTCCGAACGCCTGCGCACTGAGCGAGCTGTTCTCCGAAAAGGCGCTGCACCTGATCCTGTCCTGCTGGAAGGACGCGGTAGCAAGCGGCGGCAAGGATGCGTGGAAGAAGCATGCACTTGAGTTCCTGCGCGCCTCCAACTATGCAGGCATCGCATTTGGTCACGCGGGCTGTGCGGCTGTTCACGCGATGGCATATCCGCTCGGCAGCGTGCACCACATTCCGCACGGTCAGGCAAATCAGCTGATGTTCGCGGACGTAATGCGCAAGTATCAGGAAAAGAAGCCCATCGGCAAGTTGAATCAGCTGGAAGAACTTCTGAGCGCAGAACTGGATGTTGAACCGGTATTTGCACTCGAAAATCTGTACGAATTGATGGACGAGGTACTGAAAAAGGATCCCCTGCACGAACACGGGGTAACCGCTGATGAACTGCCGGTCTTTGCAAAGAATGTCATCGAAACCCAGCAGCGCCTGCTCGGCAACAACTATGTGGAGCTGTCAGAAGACGATCTGCTCGACATCTACCGCAAGGCATTTTGAGCGCGGGAGGGACGAGAAATGGATTGGAGAGCATACTATAAAGAGCACACGATGACGCCTGAGCAGGCGGTTGGTGTGATCCATGACGGCGACCGCGTTGTGTTCGGTCACGCGGTTGGCGAACCCATTGTATTCCAGCGCACGATGGCGCGAATGGCAGAGCAGTTCCATAACGTGGAAGTTGCACACATGGTATACCTTGGCTCGGGCGAGTATCTGCAGCCGGGCATGGAAAGTCATTTCCGCCACAACGCGTTGTTTGTCGGCGGTCCGGCCCGCAAGCCGATCGCGGAAAACCGTGCAGACTACACTCCGGCGTTTTTCTCGGACGTGCCGCGTATGTTCCGCGACAACACGCTGCCGGTTGATGTTTTTGCGTTTACCTGCTCGCCTCCGGACGAGCGCGGCTATGTGTCGCTCGGTCTGTCCTGCGACTACGGCGCACAGGCGGTCAAATCCGCGAAAACGGTCATTGCCGAGGTCAACCCGAACATGCCGCGCACCTATGGCGAGAGCTTCGTTCATGTATCCGAGATTGACGGCTTCCTGTGCTCGTGGGAGCCGCTGCCGGAGTCCGCGCCGCCGAAAATCGGTGAGGAAGACCGTGCAATCGGCAAATATATCGCTGAACTCGTGCGTGATGGTGACTGCCTGCAGCTGGGCATCGGTGCGGTGCCGGATGCGGTCTGCTCGTTCCTCGGCGACAAGCACGACCTTGGTCTGCATACCGAGATGATTTCGGACGGCGTGCTGCCGCTGCTTGAAAATGGAAACATCAACGGTAAGCGCAAGCAGCGCGACGTCGGCAAGGTGAGCGTAACCTTCCTGATGGGCACGCGCAAGCTGTATGATTTTGTGGATAATAACCCAATTATCAACATGCTTCCGGTCGATGTTTGCAACAATCCGGCGGTTATCGCGGAGAACGACAACGTGGTTTCCATTAACTCGTGCGTTGAGGTGGATTTGCAGGGTCAGGTCTGCGCTGAGGCAATCGGTCTGCGCCAGATTTCCGGTATTGGCGGCCAGATGGACTTTGTGCGCGGCGCAAACTTGTCCAAGGGCGGTCGCTCCATCATTGCGCTGCACTCGACCACCAAGGACGAGTCTGCGTCTAAGATTGTTACAACCATTACCACCGGCGGTCCGGTTACCACCAGCCGCTGCGATGTCAATTACATTGTCACCGAGTACGGCGTGGCGCAGCTTCGCGGTCAAACGCTCCGCGAGCGCGCAAAGCGTCTGATTGCTATCGCACACCCGAAATTCCGCGAAGAACTTGCCGAGGAATTCGAGAAGCGCTTCGGTGAAAAACTCAAGGTGTAACCAATTAAGATTCAACATACAGCAGGAGGTCATAACGATGAAAAAGACATTCTCACGTTTTCAAATCATCTATATTCATGTGATTTTGCTGCTGCTGATCGTGCTCTCCGGCTGCTGTGTTTACCTCACACATCTGCTCATGGGCGTATAAATTCTGTGGATATGCGCCGAGAAACCGAACTTTCCCATTACAAAGACTATTCCCTTCATGTCTCCTCAAATATGTTATAAAAATCGGTGAATCGGCGCTTTTTCCCATTGAAAAGAAAGAAAAAGGACAAGGAAGATGATATCATGATGACAAAAGACCAGTACATCGAATCCCTGCGAAAGCTGCACCTCAATCTGTACAGCTTCGGCAAGAAGGTCGAGAACGTCGTGGACAACCCGATCGTTCGTCCGTCGCTCAACTCGTTTGCGGCAACGTACGAGCTGGCAGAGGACCCGCAGTACGAAGATCTGATGACCGCGACCTCCAACCTGACCGGCAAGAAAGTAAATCGTTTTACCCATCTGCACCAGTCTACGGACGATCTCATTAAGAAGGTAAAGATGCAGCGTCTGCTCGGCCAGAAGACCGCAGCGTGCTTCCAGCGCTGTGTCGGCATGGATGCAGCAAATGCGGTTTATTCGACTACGTTCGAGACCGATGAAGCGTGCGGCACCAAATACCACGAGAATTTCGTCAAGTTCTGGACCGATGTACAGAACAACGACTGGGGCGTTGACGGCGCGATGACCGACGTTAAGGGCGACCGCGGTCTGTCTCCGTCCAAGCAGGCGGATCCGGATCTGTTCCTGCACGTTGTCGAGCGCACCGCTGACGGTGTTTACGTTACCGGCGCGAAGGCACACCAGACCGGCTATCTGAACAGCCACTATGTGCTCGTCATGCCGACTATCTCCATGCGCGAGGGTGACGAGGACTATGCCATTTCCTTCGCGTGCCCGACCGACGCAGAAGGCATTACCCTGATTCTGGGCCGTCAGTCCTGCGACACGCGCAAGACCGAGGAATACAACGACATTGATGTCGGCAACAAGGTTTACGGCGGTCACGAGGTTCTGGTTATTTTCGACCGCGTGTTCATTCCGAACGACATGATCTTCCTCAACGGCGAGACCCAGTTCGCCGGCATGATGGTAGAGCGCTTTGCAGGCTATCACCGTCAGTCCTATGGCGGCTGCAAGGTTGGTGTAGGCGATGTGCTCATCGGCGCTACCGCACTGGCAGGTGAGATGGCTGGCTCTGCAAAGGCTTCTCATGTTAAGGATAAGCTGATCGAGATGACCCACCTGAATGAAACCCTGTACTGCTGCGGCATTGCGTGCTCGTCTCAGGGCACCAAGACCAAGTCCGGCAACTACCTGATCGATCTGCTTCTGGCGAACGTATGCAAGCAGAATGTCACCCGCTTCCCGTATGAGATCGCTCGTCTGGCACAGGATCTGGCCGGCGGCATCATGGTTACTCAGCCGTCCGAGGCAGATTACCGCAACCCGGCAACCCACGATTACATCGAGAAGTACCTCAAGGGTGTGGCTTCCGTTCCGACCGAGGACCGCATGCGTCTGCTGCGCCTGATCGAGAACATGACCATGGGCACCGCCGCTGTCGGCTACCTGCCCGAGTCCATGCACGGCGCAGGCTCGCCGCAGGCACAGCGCATTATGATCGCCCGTCAGTCCAACATGGAAATGAAGAAGGAACTGGCGAAGAAGATCGCGCGCATTGGCTAAAACATAAAGTAAATTCTGTGAGAACTGCTGCATAAGGAAGGTCTGACGGTTCCATGTCAAAATGGAGTATGTCTAACCGGCAGACCGATACGAAAGCGGCAATATCACCGATAAAAACTAACAAGACCCGTCCTTTTTATTGCGGAAGGGCGGGTTTTGTTCTGCAAACCGTAATTTCAAGGAGGAAAGCAATGGATAAGCAAAAACTGCACGAGCTGCGTGTGTTTGCGGCGGAAATCCGTCTGGAAACGCTCAAGGTGATCGCGTCGCGCGGCTTCGGCCATGTGGGCGGCTCGATGTCGATGGCGGATGCTATGGCGGTGCTGTATGGCGAGGTTATGCATATCGACCCGAAGAATCCCCGCTGGGAGGACCGCGACTGGTTCGTTCTGTCCAAGGGACACGGCGGCCCGGTCATGTATGCGACGCTCGGTCTCAAGGGCTACTACCCGATGGAGAGCGCGTACACGCTCAACCAGCCGAACACGAATTTCCCGTCGCATACCGACCGCAGTAAGACCATCGGCGTTGACCTGACGACCGGCTCACTCGGTCAGGGCATGAGCGAAGCCATCGGCGCGGCGCTCGGCAATCGTGCGCAGAATCGTCCGAGCCGTGTTTACGTTGCCGTAGGCGACGGCGAGTGTGACGAGGGTCAGATCTGGGAAGGCGCGCAGTTTGCCGCACACTACAAGCTGGATAACCTCGTTTGTCTCGTGGACAACAACGGCCGTCAGCTGGACGGCGCGGTTGCCGACGTTATGAGCCACGGCAAGGGTATCGGTGCCAAGTTTGACGCATTCGGATGGAATGTTATTGACGTAGCCGACGGCAACGATGTTGAGCAGATCTATAACGCGCTCGAGCAGGCGAAGGCGTGCAAGGGCAAGCCGACCTGCCTGATTTTGAACACCGTAAAGGGCAAGGGCGCAACCTTTGCCGAGCCGTCCGGCGCACATTCTTCTCAGCCGACCAAGGAGCAGTGGGATGAAGCGATCGCCGCATCCGAAGCCGCTCTGGCTGCAGTGAAAAACGAAAAGTAAGGGAGGGGAACACAATGAGTTTTACTTTGATCGGCAAGCATGAAAAGGACAGCCGCGCCAATCGCGACGGCTATGTAGAAGCCATGCTCGAAATGATGGCGGAAAATCCCAAGCTGATGCACGTTGACTGCGACCTGATGGGCTGCATTAACACCGGAAAGCTGCTGAAGGCGTTCCCGGCCCAGACCTTTAACGCAGGCATCGCGGAGCAGAACGCCATGGGCGTTGCCTCCGGCATGGCCGCCACCGGCCTGACCGTATTCGCGCACTCGTTCGGCTGCTTTGCTGCCCGCCGCATGTTCGATCAGGCATTTCTGGCAGCAGGCTACTCTGAGCTGCCGGTGCATGTGATCGGTTCCGACCCGGGTGTCTGCGCAGCGTTCAACGGCGCAACTCACATGCCGTTTGAGGACTGCGCGCTGTACATGAACATCCCGAACGCGGTCGTTATCGACTCGTGCGACTTTGCACAGACCAAGGCACTGACCAGGAAGCTGGCTGCCTGCGGCAGTCCGTCCTACATGCGCCTGATCCGCAAGGGCTTCACCACGGTTTACGCGGATGGCTCGGATTTTGAGATCGGCAAGGGCGTTACGCTGCGCGACGGCAAGGACGTAACCATTATTGCCTCCGGCATTCTGGTAGACGAGGCACTCAAGGCAGAGGAGCAACTGGCAGCAAAGGGCATTTCTGCCCGCGTGATCGACATGCACACCTGGAAGCCGCTTGACGAGGAGCTGGTGCTCCGTGCGGCTGCAGAGACCGGCTGCATCGTCACCGCAGAGAACCATCAGGTCGGCACCGGCCTCGGCTCTGCCATCACCAACCTGACGAGCGCAAAGAATCCGGTTCCGGTGGAGCGTATCGGCATCCAGAACCGCTTCGGTCAGGTAGGCCCGCAGGATTTCCTTATGCAGCAGTATAACCTCACTGCAGAGGATATTGCGGCGGCAGCTCTGCGTGCCATTGCCCGCAAGCAGGGATAATTACAGAAAAGCTCCCGTTGGAACGGTTGATCGGTTCCGGCGGGAGCTTTTCTGCGCACAGCAGCGGACACGCGTTGAGGAAGAAATGCATAATTTTTGCTTGAAAAGATTGGTGAGAAGTGAGATTGCTTTTCTGACGGAACAGGGATAGAATTATAAGTACAAGTTACGCAAACGTTTGCGAGAAAGAAAACGGAATGCATAACCACACGAATCTGTTGCACGGGGAGGAGGAATGAGATTTCGCTGCAGAATCGGGAAAGAAACAGAATTTTAAGAAAGAGGGTCCGAGATACATGAAAAAACGCATACTCAGTTTGGCGCTGTCTGCTGCAATGGCTTTGACGATGCTACCGACGGGAGCCTTTGCTGCCAGCGACAAGGGAAAGCCGCCGGTATATAATAAGGCAACAGGCTGCTATGAAATCTCTACCCCGGACCAGCTGCTCTATCTGTCCGGCAGCTGGAGGGACGGCGCTCCCCGCGATGGACATTATGTTTTGACTGCCGATATTGATATGACCGGCGTCAAAGGGTTCAAGCCGATTGCTTCCAAAAAGGATCAGGGCTTTACCGGCACATTTGACGGTCAGTTCCATGCGATCAAGGGACTGCGCGTAGAATATGAAAAGAAATATGCCGGCCTGTTCGGCTATGTCGGCAATCAGGACGATCAGGCGTATATCAAGGATGTTGCGCTGCTCGACTGCTACGTTACCGGTCAGCAGAACGTCGGCGCGCTGGCAGGCGTCAACTACGGTACGATTACCGGCTGTGTTGTCACCGGTGAGGTAAAGTGCCTGGATCTGTCCAACTCGCACACCGCAGGCGGTATCTGCGGCAAGCTGAAGGAGGGCGAAGGCCCGATCGTCGGTCATGTTGAGGACTGCTATGTCAACGCAGACGTTTCCGCTCCGTATGATGCGGGCGGCGTTGCCGGCATTCAGGACGGCGGCGGCTATCTGGCACGCTGCTTTGCAGCCGGTACGGTCGATACCATCGCAAAGAGCGGCACGGTAGGTCATGCGGGCGGTATTGCAGGCTCGTTCAACGCCGGTGAAACGCTCAAGGACAGCGTTTCTGCACAGACCGTTATCAACGGCGTTGCGGACGTGGATAAGATCGTCGGTCAGCTCGACGACGAGGCAGCTACCAACATCACCGGCAATATTGCATGGGAGGGCACGCTGCTGTCCGGCAACGAGCCGACCGAGCAGCCGATTAAGTGGGAGGATGTTTCCGCCGCAAAAATGCAGGATAAGTCCACCTATGAAGCACTCGGCTGGGATATGAGCAAGGTCTGGGACTGGAGTGTCTCCGGCAAGCAGCCTGTTCTGCGCGGCTATGATGCCTCTATCTTCCCGGCAGTGGATTACACCGTCAGCGGCACGCGCATCATCTCCCGCGCGCTGAACACCGCACCGCATAAAGGCAAGGCCGAGGTCTCTGCCCGCATCGTCACCAGCGACAAGGTACAGAGCGCGACCCTGTACTACGGCTATGATTCTTCCAAGGTCGATACCGCTGTTGCCATGAAGGAATCGAATGGCACCTACACCGCTTCTCTGCCGACCGATAAGACCGGCGATATGTTCTACTATATCGAGGTTAAGACCGACAAGGAAACCGTAACCAAGCCGTACACCAAGTCCGAGCCGATCGTGCTGAATATTGATGACGGCAAGGTAAAGGGCGAACCCGATCAGATCACCATTACGCCGGATACCAAGCAGGGCGGCCTGCGCTTCAGCTGGCTGACTGACCCCGCTGTCACCAAGAGCGTTATTCAGTACAAGGTCAAGGGCACTTCCAAGTGGGAGAGCAAGTCCGGCACCTCTTATGTAGAATCCGTAACCGCAGGCTATAAGGAAAAAGCCGCACATCGTGTGGAAATCACCGGTCTGAAACCGTCTGCCGAGTATGTATACCGCGTAGGCGACGGCGGCAGCTTCATGAGCGAGGAAAAGTCGTTCACCGCACCGAAGTCCGCTTCGGATAAGAATTTCAGCGTTATCTTCTACTCGGACCCGCAGTCTGAGTCCGTAGAGAACTACATGAGCTTCAAGTACTCCATCGACCAGGCACTCAAGATCTGCCCGAACCCGGATCTGATGATCTCCGCAGGCGACACCACCCAGAACGGCTATAAGTCCACCGAATGGGAGGCATGCTTTGACGTTATGGGCGATTACTATGCCAAGTATCCGACCGTTACCGTTGCGGGCAACCACGAGATGAAGGGCGACTGGAATTTCGTATCGTTCGCACAGCGCTTCAATATGTCGGGCGCGAACACCGGCTATCCGCAGTTTGACCGCACAATGGGCTACTTTGAGTACGGCGACGCGATCTTCGTCATCCTGAACGGCGAGGTTACGCCGGCCGACAAGAAGGCAGAGATCATGAAGAAAGAGCTGCAGTGGTGCAAGAGCGTGCTGGATGCTTCCGACAAGAAATGGCGCATCGTTATGACGCACGCAGGCCCGTATACCTCCAACCATGATCCGATGGATGTACGCGACTATTATATCAACGACAGCGAGTATTCGCTCGACGCCATGGGCGTTGACCTGTTCCTCAACGGCCATGACCATATCTATATCCGTTCTACCGTGAAGAACGACATTAAGGTCAATACCGGTGACGGCACGACCTATCTGACCGGCGGCACGGTCGGCAACAAGTTCTACGAGTACATTCCGGCTCGTTCGGACTACTCCACCGATTTCTACACCGATGAAGAGGATAAGCAGGTATTCTCCATCATCGAGTTCAGCGAGGATTCCATCAAGGGCACCGCTTACCAGAAGCAGGATGCGGACAACTGGAACAGCTTCAAGGCAGTGGACAGCTACGAGATCCGCAATACCCTGCGCGAAGGCAAATCCGTTACCGATTATACCGACGTTCCGGCGAACGCATGGTACTACAAGGCGGCGGATTACGTCACCAAGAACGGTCTGCTCTCCGGCGATAAGGCGTATACGTTCGGCGCGAGCAAGGCACTGACCCGCGCACAGGTCGCACAGGCGCTGTACAATCTGGCAGGTCAGCCCAAGACCGAGCTGACTGACAGCTTCAGCGATGTTCCGGTAACGCATCAGGCTCGCACGGCTATCGCGTGGGCGGAAAAGACCGGCATCATGGAGGGTGTCGGCGGCGGCAAGTTCTCGCCGGACCGCAGCGTCACCCGTCAGGAGGCCGCAACGCTGCTGACCCGTCAGCGCAAGCTGAGCGGTGAGGATACCGCGGCAGACGGCAGTATCGTCAAGCAGTTTACCGACGGCGGCACGATTGCCGACTGGGCAGCAGCAGGCGTAGCCTACTGTGCAAAGACCGGTCTGGTGCAGGGCAAGCCGGGCAAGGTATTTGCGCCGAAGTCTACCATCACCCGCGCGGAGATGGCGACCATCATGCAGCGCATTGCAGCATGATCCTTTGAAAGATAAACCATAAACGGGGGCGCAGCCGACGGCTGCCGCTGCCCGGAACAGAAAAAACTCCGCAAGCGTTTTCGCTTGCGGAGTTTGTGTTTTCTGAGGAGCAGCTTACTTGCGGCTGGTGCGGTGTGCAGTGAACAGCTTAGTGGTGCCGGGATCGCAGGACAGCTCAAACATAGCGGTGTTCATCAGAAACTTGGAAAAATTCTTACGCATTACAATTACCTCAATTCAGTCTTGTTTTTTTTACTGATGATATTCTACCAGATTATTTTGTGCAAAACAAGCGCAAACGTATACGGAATATACAATGAAATAAAAATACTTTTATGCAGAATGAACAATAGAAAAGGCAAACTGCATGAAACAAGAAGAATAAAAGGTGAAATACAAACAGAAAACGTTTGCGGTGAACCGGGAATAAAGCGTGATGTACGACAAAAAAGCTGCTGTTGCGTTGGGGCAACAGCAGCTTTTACATGATATCGTTTTGTCTCAATCCTCGGTGCATTCGGGACGGATGATGGTATAGTTGCCCGAACGCAGCAGATCTGCAAGACCGAAGCTGTCTTCGGGGAGGGTGTCGGACAGAATACCGGTCGTACCCTGATCACCGGGACGGTGGCAGTCCGATCCGGCCGTCATGATGAGATGATGCTCCTTGGCATAGGCCAGCGCAAGATCGTTATGGCTGTCGTGGCGGGGGTTGAGGTTGAGCACCTCGACGCCGTCCAGATATTCCGCCGGAGCGGGGGTGCATTTTTTGCGGAACGGGTGTGCCTGCACGAGCAGTGCGCCGTCTGCGCGGTATTGCGGGGCAAAGGCCGCCAGACCCTCGCGCATGACGCGATCCGGATCGGCCAGCAGGGCATCGTGAAAGCCGTACAGCAGATAATCATTGTCCGATTCGTCAAAACGCAGTTCAGCACCCGCATACACGCGGATATTGTATTTTTCGGACACTTTTTTCAGCCGGTGATAGCCCTGCAGGAAGGCCTGCGTTTTACTGCCGGGGGTGGTCAGATCAATTTCGGCATAGTCGAAGCATTCGCGGTTGTAGTGGTCGGTGACGCAGATCGCGTCATAGCCGCAAGCGGTATAATACTTCATAATGGCCTCTGCGCCAAGCCAGCCGCAGCGGGAGATGTAGGTGGTATGCAGATGGGTTTCAATGCGGTACATGAGATCCTCCTTTTGGTGTATGAGAATGCCGCAGAATCCTGCGGCATTCTCAATCAGCAGCGCTGCGGTTGACCTGTTGGTGTATTGTGTGTGATAAAAGGGTTAAGAGAGAAAAGCGGTCGGTGCGCAGTGCTGTGGATTTATTTTTTTGATGCGCGGCATGAGCTGCGCGAAACCAGTGTCGGACGGATCATGCGGTGCGTGAACTCGTCCTGCTCATCCGAATCAATGATGCGCGTGAGCAGATCAACGGTGGCTTCTGCAAGAAGCTGCTTGCGCTGATCGACGGTGGAAAGCTCGATCTTTGGCAGCGCGGAATAAATGATGTTGTCAAAGCCGAGCAGGGAAATATCATCGGGGACAGAGATGCCGTATTCGTCTGCTGCCTGCAATACGCCGAGCGCCATGGAATCGGTCGAGGCGAAGATCGCAGTGGCGGAACAGCCGTTTGCGAACAGCTCCCGGCTGAGTGCACAGCCGATGTCGATCGAGGAGCAACCATGCGGATTGTCGATGACCTGCGGGGTGATACCTGCTTTTTCCAGTGTTTCGGTAAAGCCGCGCAGACGAAGCTGGTGCGTCAGGCTGTTGGGGCGGTTGCCCAGATAGACAATGTCACGGTGGCCGAGCTCCAGCAGATGCTCTGCTGCCAGACGGCCGCCTGCCAGATTATCAATGCAGACCGAGTTGACCTCATCGCCGCTGACGAGTGCCGGCGTTCCGAGCAGAACGGCAGGCAGTCGGGGAGCGAAATTCTGGATCATGCTTCCTGCATCCTGCTGTGAGCTGGCAAGGATGATGCCGTCAACCTGATGACTGATCAGGAAACCGAACAGCTCTTCGGTCACTTTGGGATCATTCTGCCCATTGCACAGGATCATGTTGTAGCCGAGGCTGCGTGCGTGCGTTTCGATGCCGAGAGAGAGTTCGGCATAGAACGGATTGGTCACCTCGGGAACGATCAGGCCGATGACGTTGGTTTTATTGCAGATCAGACTGCGTGCGAGTGCATTGACACGGTAGCCCTCCCGTCGGCAGATTTCCAGGATCCGCTGGCGGGTTTGCTCGCTCAGTTCAGGCGAATTGCTGAGTGCGCGGGAGACGGTAGAAGTCGAAACACCGGCAATGCGGGCGATATCTTTGATGGTAATGTGCTGTCGCATAGATGCCGCTTCCTTCCCATAGTAGTTTTAATAAGAATATAATACCGTATTTGCCGGGGAAAGACAAGGATAACGGCAGAAGGCGGGAAAAATATCAGATATGTTCCGGGTGTCGAAGCGGTTCCGGATGGACTCAGGCGTAAAATTCCTTGATATAGTCGAGGACAGCCTGTTCGGGACCCTGCAGCGGACCGGGGGTTTCCATTTTGAGCGAAACGGCTGCGGTAGCGAACAGCAGCGCATCCGGGATGGAAACGCCCATCATGCGCTTGGCAAGATAAGCACCGAAGGTGGTATCACCGCGTCCGGTACGGCCGGACAGATTGCGTGCCTTGACCGGGCAGGTATAATAGTCCTTGCCGTCATAGACCAGCATTTCGCTGTTGTGCGAGATCAGGATCTCCTTTGCGCCCCATTCATAAAGCTGCTTGGCAGCAGCGCGGCGGTCGGTCAGACCGGTGAGGATCTCGGCTTCCGCCGCATCGGTTTTGAGAAAATCAAAATAGGGGAGATAGGTCAGCTTGTCTTTCCAGTCGTGGAAGTTCATCAGGCCGTTTTCGTTGTGCCGGAGAAATCCCTGAATATCTGCGGATACCTTGCCTTTTTTGGAAAGCGCGGGGATCAGCTCGTTGGGGAAATCGCCGTACAGCAGACCGGCCAGATGATACAGGCCGCAGTCCACATCGGGGATCTGATCGGGAGTGATGGCATCCGACTGTGCCAGGCATTCGGCCTTGCGGCGTTCGCGGTCGGCGGTGAAGTAGGTGTTCTGCATCAGGGTGGTGCATTGGGCGGGCAGCACGGCGATATGGTCGCTGTCCAGATGAAATGCATCCAGTACATCGGTATCGTCCGGATGGATCTTGACTGAAGCGAAAAGGTTTGCGGAAGCGGCTGCGGCAGCGTATGCACAGAAGAATACAGCGCCGCCGATTTCGCGGACTTCTTGACCGGTATAGTCGATATTGATGTCCCGCGTGGCGGGTCCGATCAGCATAAGATCATATTTCATACGAATCCTTCTTTCTCATTTCTACGGAAACGTTTGCGTTGATTACAGTATACGGGAATATGGAGAGAAAAGCAACTGTGCATAATTAACGAAAACACCTGGATGTAAATTGTGAATATCATAAAACTTTGATAGGAGAATGTGATTTTTTATTGACATAGCCGGGAGATAGTGGTACGGTTGAATCAGGAAATGAAAACGTTTGCGTAAAACGTGATGCAAATGAAAATGCAGGAGTAAAGAAAAAAGGGAAGAGAGAGGAGTTGTTATGATACAAGCTGTTTTCTTCGATATTGGAGGAACCGTACATACACAGGACGCTACCCCGGAGAGTGACCGCGATTATATCCGCCGACTGTGGTGCTTCCTTCATATGAATCATATTTACACAGCAGAAACGCCGGAGCAGCTTCTGGAGCACATCAATGCAGGCGCCAAAGCATACAAGGCCTATACCGAACAGGAACTGATCGAGCTGCCGCCGGATGTGATCTGGCAGAAGTTCTTCCTGAAGGACTTTGACATTCCGGCAGAAAAACTTGCGGGACTGGGCGAGGAGCTCTGCTACATGTTCGACCGATACCGCAAGCACATCGTCAAACGTGAGGGGCTGAAGGAAACGCTGGAGGCTCTCAGGCAGCGCGGGTATCGGCTGGGTGTAATCTCCAACATTATGAGCACGACCTTCGTACCGCGCATTCTGGAGGAACACGGCATAGCGCAGTATTTTGAAACGATTACGATGAGCAGCGTCTGCGGTATCCGCAAGCCGCGGCCGGAGATTTTCGAGATCGCGCTGAACGAAATGAGAATCGGGAAAGAACAGGCGGCCTACGTCGGAGATACCATCTCCCGCGATGTGCGCGGTGTGCGAAACGCCGGATGGCCGCTGATGATTCAGATCGATAACCCTCGCATTTATCACAAAGACGAAAAGTACCGCGGCATGGGGTATGAGCCGGATGTCAAGATCGGCTCGCTGCCCGAAGTGGTGACCGCGGTGGAACAATACAATCGGAATTTGAAGGAGGGGCAAAACTGAAATGAAACCAAAAGATCAGAACTACTCCAAATCCAGAAGGTTAAAGAACCAGATCAAGGCGGTTGTCACCAACCCATATAACCTGATCGTGCTGATCGCGATTGTGCTGCTGACCTACTTGATCGTTCTTCCTCTGCTGGATATGATTTCGACCTCGTTTACGCTGGCACAGAAGGATGCACGACTGGCGGGCGGCACAGCGGGATCGTTCACACTGTATTACTGGCAGCGCCTGCTCGGCAGCGCACTGACCAAGCAGATGCTGCTCCAGCCGCTGTTCAATTCGCTGCTGATCGGTGTCTGCGTATCGTTCTTCGCCATCCTGATCGGATCGGTTCTTGCATGGCTGATGGTCCGCACGGATCTTCCCTTCAAGCCGTTCTTCTCGCTGGCAGTTATCATTCCTTATATGATCCCGAGCTGGTGTAAATCGCAGGCATGGCTGACCATGTTCAAGACCGAACGCATCGGCGGTTCGCCAGGCTTCCTGATGAGTCTCGGCATCAATGTTCCCGACTGGCTGGCATACGGCCCGGTCGCGATTATCACCGTGCTTTCGCTTCATTATTACGCATATGCGTATCTGCTGGTTTCCGCAGCACTGAACTCCATCAACTCCGAGCTGGAGGAGATGGGCGAGATCCAGGGCGCAGGCAAGGCGACCATTCTCCGCAAGATCACCTTCCCGCTGGTACTGCCGGCTATGCTTTCCGCCGTTATCCTGACCTTCTCCAAGGCGATCGGCACCTTCGGCGTTATCAACTACTTGGGCTCCAAGGTTAATTTCGTGACCCTGTCCAGCCAGCTGTACATGAACAGCAAGTCCCAGAATACCCAGACCGCGTTTGCCATGGCACTCATCATGATCTGCATCGCTTCGATCTCGGTATTCGTCAACCAGAAGCTGATCGGCTCGCGCAAGTCCTACGCCACCATCGGCGGCAAGGGCGGCCGTTCCACCCCGATCCGTCTGGGCAAGCATAAGCTGCTGATCACGGCTGTACTGTTCCTGTTCTTTGTTTTCGGCATCATCATGCCGATCGCACTGCTGATCCTCGAGTCCTTTATGCTCCGGCAGGGCGACTACTCGCTGTCCAACCTGACGCTGCACTACTGGATCGGCGATCCGATCGCAACGGTAATGGAAGGTCAGCCGGGTATCTTCAAGAATGCTAACTTTATCAATTCGCTGATCAATTCCCTCAAGCTGACGTTTGTAAACGGTGTATTCGGCACCATCTTCGGCCAGATCATCGGTTATATCTGCGCCAAGGGCCGCGGCAAGCTGCACGGCAAGGTCGTAGAGCAGCTGGTATTTATTCCGTATCTGATCCCGTCCATCGCATTCGGCGGTATCTTCCTGTCGATGTTCTCCCGTCCGCAGCAGCTGTTCGGTGTAACGCTGGTTCCGTCCCTGTACGGCACGTTCGCCCTGCTGACCATTACCTCGGTCGTCAAGCATCTGCCGTTCGCTTCCCGCGCCGGCACCTCCAATATGCTGCAGATCGGCGGCGAGCTGGAGGAAGCAGCCGAGATTGCAGGCGCAGGCTTCTTCAAGCGCTTTATTCGCATTGTATTCCCGCTTTCCAAGGGCGGCTTCATTTCGGGCTTCATGCTGATCTTCGTTTCCATTATGAAGGAACTCGATCTGATCATCCTGCTGATGACCCCGAAAACCTCCACGCTGCCGTATTTGGCATTCCAGTATCAGAACAGTAACTCTCCGCAGGCTTCTGACTGCGTGGCAATCGTCATGTTCTCCATCGTATTCCTGGTATACGCACTGGCGAATATCTTTGGCGACGCAGATCTGGCGAAGAGCATGGGCGGTTGATCCGCATGGTATAACCGGAAAAAAGGAGTTTGGAAAATGAGCAAAATTGAACTGAAGCATATTGATAAATTCTACGGTAAGAACCACATTCTGAAGGATGTAAACCTCACGATTGAAGACGGTGACTTTATGACGCTGCTCGGCCCGTCCGGCTGCGGCAAAACCACCACACTGCGTGTAGTATCCGGCTTGGAGAAGCCGCAGAACGGCACCATTCACATGGACGGCAAGGAAATCGTCAACGCTGCGGAGGCTCATTTCGCGCCTCCGAGCGAACGTGACCTTAACCTGGTATTCCAGTCCTACGCATTGTGGCCGCATATGACGGTGCGCGAGAACATCGCGTTCGGTCTGAATATCCAGAAGCTGCCCAAGGATGAGGTAGATCGCCGCATCAAGGATGCCCTTGGGAGAATGCAGATCGGCCAGTATGTAGACCGTTACCCGTCCGAGCTGTCCGGCGGCCAGCAGCAGCGTGTTGCAATCGCCCGCGCTATCGCTTCCGAGCCGCATCTGCTGCTGATGGATGAGCCGCTGTCCAACCTGGATGCAAAGCTCCGCGTGGATATGCGCAGCGAGCTTAAGCGTCTGCACACCGAAACCGGCACGACGATGATCTACGTTACCCACGATCAGGTCGAGGCGCTGACCATGTCCACCAAGATCGCGATTTTCCGCGAAGGCATCATCATTCAGGTGGCACCTCCGCTGGAGCTGTACAACAACCCCGCAAACCTGTACGTTGCGGACTTCATCGGCAACCCGCGCATCAACTTTGTTGACGGCAAGGCAGAGGTTTCCGCTTCCGGTCTGACAGTAAACAGCGTGCTGGGCCGGATGACATTCCCGACCGATCATCTCAAGGACGAGAATATGCCGCGGGAAGCATCGTTCGATGCAGTGCTCGGCATTCGTCCGGAGCAGGTTACCATCAACACCTCGCGTCAGTCCCCGTCCGACATCGAAGCGCATATCTACACCTCGATGCCTGCCGGCTCCGAGACTCTGGTCACCGTCAAGGTCGGCGGCGTGAGCATGGTCATCAAGGCACTCGGCATTACGCATTACAACCCGGATCAGGTGGTCTATCTGTCGATCGACACCACCAAGATCAACGTATTTGATAAGAAAACCGAAAACCTCATCAAGTATTCGGTTGAATAAGCACCATACCATCAATGCACACTTTCACAAGAAACGAAGAGAGGAAACTGAAGGAGGAAAAACAAATGTTACAGCACAAGCGCACTTTAGCAGGTATTCTGGCAGCAACGATGATGTTCTCGCTGACCGCGTGCGGCGGAGGCGGAGCGACGACGGATCCGGGCAGCGATGCTGCACAGGATCCGAATGAGGCAGCGGCAGCGGGCACGCTCCAGCTGAGCGAGTGGGAAGAGTCCTCCGGTATCTTCAACACGGATGAGACCGATGAGGAACTGTACGAGAAGGCGAAGGAAGAGGGCAAGGTAACCATCTATTCGATTTCCTCCCGTATCACCAAGGTCGCCAATGCCTTTATGGAGAAGTATCCCGGCGTTGAAGTAGAGCCGTTCGATATTTCCACCAACGAGCTGCTGGAAAAGGTTACCCGTGAGTATGATGCCGGTCAGCACGTTGCCGATGTGGTGCATATCAAGGATCAGGACGGTACGCTGTACAACGAGTATATTCTGCCGCGCAAGTTCTATAACTACAAGCCGGCAGATATCCTGTCGCACATTGATGAAAAGTACACCAAGACGCAGACCCCGATGTATGTCGAGCTGACGCAGCTGTTCTACAACAGTGAAGCTTATCCGGACGGTTCTCCGGTGACGAATATCTGGCAGCTGACCGAGCCGGACTGGAAGGGCCGTGTCATGATGCAGAACCCGCTGGATAATCTGGCATGGGGCTCCTGGATCACCGGTTTCTGCGTAGGCGATGTTCCGGATGAGCTGGCTGCTTCCTACAAGGAGCTGTACGGTAAAGAGCTGACGCTGTCCGACGGCTGCGAGAACGCAGGCTATGAGTTCCTCAAGCGTCTGCATGACAACGAACCCATCTTCACCTCTTCTTCTGACGAGATCGCGGAAGCTGTAGGTACCAAGGGTCAGACCAATCCGCCGATTGGCTTCTGCGCTTCCTCCAAGCTGCGTAAGAACGAGGATAACAACTGGTGCCTCGCTCCGGTAAACCTCGAGCCGACCACTGGTATCCCGCAGATCAACACCCTGTACGTTGTCGGCGAGTGCGAGCATCCGAATGCTGCCAAGCTGCTGGTCCGCTTCATGATGGGCGGCGCAGACGGTGATGTATCCGGCTACAAGTACTTCAATACGCTGGGCGGCTGGCCGGTACGCGATGATATCGAACCGGCTGAGGGTTCCACCCCGTACAGCGAGCTGCACGTTTCTGATTTCAACGTTACCGATATCTATGAGAACATCAATCCGGTTCGTGACTTCTGGACGCTGCTCGGCTAAGACGTAATCAAAAGAGAAAACTATACGGACGCGGCAGACTGAAAAGCCTGCCGCGGATAGTAAAAGCGGAAGGAGCATACAGAATGGCTTTATTCGTAACCAAGGAAGGCAAGCGCAAGAGTCCGATGGCAGTTACCTGCTTTTTCGTGGATCTGCTGTTCTGCCTGGTATTCGGCGGTATGTATGCACTGCTGACCGGCGTACTGCATGACAATCTGCCTCTCGGCGGAGGCATGGCAGAGAACTGGATCCACTGCGGTCTGATCTCTGTGGTGGGTACTGCGGTCTGCTGCATCCTGTTTCTGCTGCCGGATAAGCGGATCGTGCCTTACAGCTTTGCGAGCCTGCCGGTTATCACGATCATGTGCGTGGTCGCAGCGTTCCAGCTGGAGCCTGCTGCCCGGAATATGATGCTGTATGTGACCTTCCTGTATACCTTGATGCCGATCCTTGTCGGCAACGCGGTATCGTGGACGCTATATTTCAAGCTGTACAAAAAACCGATGCCGCGCCGCCTGTAAAGGGGAGCAGTATGGAAAAACTGACAAAAGAGTGCGTGCTGCAATCTGCGGCACGATTGGAGCAGGAATCGCAGGATGCGGTGATGCGGGATATTCCTCAGTTTTTTGAGGCGGAGATCGTGACCCGGTTTGCGGGTGCGGTGCCGCAGAAGAAAGAACTGAATCCGCTGGTGTTCAACATGGAGCGGGGCATATGTCTTGCCGAAACAGTAGATTTTCTCCGGGAATGCCCGGCGCTGCGGCCGTATGACCTGATCCTGGCCAATGAGCTGGATAGCGGCTGTGCCCGGTCGGGCGAGCGGGATACTGCCGCAGAGATCGCCCGTGCGCTGGGAATGCAGTATGTGTTCGGGCTGGAGTTTGTCGAGCTGAAGGACGCTGCACACGGGTTTCACGGCAATGCAATCTTTTCGCGTTGGCCGATCCTGTGGGCAGAGGTGCTCCGTCTGCCGGAGCAGTATAACTGGTATTATGACCGACAGAAGCGCATCGGCGGCCGCAATGCGGTTTTTGCAAAGCTTGATGTGCAGGGACAGGAGGTCGGCGCGGTATCCATCCATCTGGAAAACCGGACGAGCGGCGCGGGACGCCTGCAGCAGATGAAAGCTGTACTGCAGGAGGTTGAGCGTGTATTTCCGGGGATTCCCGTTGTGCTGGGCGGCGATCTCAATACCAATACCTTTGACGGACGCGATAAGGCGGTGATTCGTCATCTGTGTGACGAGCCGGAGGAATTGGCTGCGGCGATCGAAATGATCGACCTGTATGAACCGCTTCTGCAGGACTGCACCGCAGCAGGCTATGCATGGCGGGCGGCTTCGGGCGGTGCGGACTGCACACGGCGCAAACCGCTGCCGGAGGGCGGCTGCCTGCATATGAAGCTGGATTGGTTGCTGCCGCGCGGCTTTACCGTGCACTGCAGCAGTGTGATTTCTACACTGACGGCAGACTGCGGCTTTGCTGCGCAGGACAGTGCGCTGGCCCGGTATACACAGCCGGAGCTGAGCGATCACAATGTGGTTCGTGCCTCCCTTGCACTGCCGCAGAAGGAGGAGTAAACGTGATTAACACTATATTATTTGATATGGGAGGAACGCTCGAGGATATCTGGTATAATGATCAGACGATTCACTCGGTTACCGGGGAGTTGCGGACGTTCCTCAATGAACATGATTTGGGTACAGGCTGCAATGACATTACCTTCTGGAACAAGCTGAACAGCGGTATCCGTACCTACAAACAATGGAGCGAATCCAACGAACTGGAGAAAAAACCGGAGGAAATCTGGCCGGAGTATTATATGGCGGACTTCAATCTGAACCGTGAAAGGCTGCAGGAGGTAGCGGAACGGCTGGCCGGCATGTGGGAAGTGACCTATTATCACCGCGAGCTTCGTCCGAAGGTCAAGGAGACTCTGGAGGAGCTGAAAAAACGCGGGTATCATCTGGGCGTCATCTCCAACACGGCATCGCTTTATTCGGTGTTCGATGTGCTGGAGCAGTACGGAATCCGCGATTATTTTGAAGATGTTACCCTGTCCAGCGTGACCGGATACCGGAAACCGCATCCGTCTATTTTCCAGATCTCGCTGCGCCAGATGCAGGCGAAGCCGGAGGAATGTGCCTATGTGGGAGATACGATCTCGCGTGATATCATCGGTGCAAAGCGAATGCATTTTGGTGCCGCGATCCAGATCCAGTCGTTCCTGTCGGCGCAGAAGGATGCCGGTGTAGATGCTGCTTACCAGCCGGATCATATCATTCGGGAATTGCCGGAGCTGGTGGATTATCTGGAGGAGCGAAATCGAGCAGAGCGCTTGACGATGCAATAAGAAAAAGAACGTAACCGTAACAATCTCTCTCTCTTTTTCTGACCGTACCCTGCCATTGCAGGGTGCGGTCAAATATTTTAGACAGGAGGGAAACGAAAATGGGGAAAATTACAGTGGTGGATATCGTGCTGCGGCTGCTGGGTGCAGTGATCGTCGGGTTTGCCGTCGGCGCGCAGCGCGCACGGACCTCGCATCCGGCGGGAATCCGCACACATATTCTGGTAGCACTCGGCTCGTGTGTGGTCATGGTGACAAGCTGCATCCTGTATGAGCAGACGATCGCAGTATTTGGGACAACGCCCTCTGACCCGGCGCGACTGGGTGCACAGGTCATCAACGGCATCGGTTTTCTGGGTGCCGGTGCGATCCTGCGTGAGGGATTTACCGTTCGCGGACTGACAACGGCGGCCAGTGTCTGGGTCGTTGCCTGTCTCGGTCTGTCGGTCGGCATGGGATACTATGTGCTCACGGCGGTCGGTACGGTGATTGCCTTTGTAACACTGGTGGCGTTTGACGGGATTCAGGATAAAATCCGCACCAGAAGCCGCTCGGAACTGGATCTGCAGATCGAATGTGACCATATGGGCGACATCATGGTGGAACTGTCGCATCTGGCAGAACGGCATTTCGCGAAGCTGCTTGATCTGTCCTTCAGCAGAACTCCGCATAACACCTATATCATCAGCTTCCGTGCAAGCTTTCCACCGAACGGATATGAGTCCGCGCAGAACGCATTCCGTCAGGAGCTGGCAGGTGTTTCCGGCATGATTCGCATGGAAAATCATAATGACCATATCTAAGGCAACACCGCATAATTAGAGCAGCGGCTTCTTGCGCAGGCTCCGGTCGCGCTGCCGCGGCTTCTTGTGCAGGCTCCGGTCGCGCTGCCGCGGCGCTTGGCGGAAATTTTGTGCCCTGACCTTGCTGTGCTTTTATGTTAATACATCAGGTATTGCTGTAAGATCACGCCTCGTCCGTGCAGAAAAATTTGCTTGCAGTATTATGCGGTATTGTCCTATTTCTTCCCGAGGGGAACAGCAGCACCCGAATCAGTGGCATGGTCGGTGCTGCTGTTTCCTTTTACCCGCAATCATACACCGTTGGGAAAACCACAGCAGTTCCCGCGGTCATTTCTCAGACAAAGGAGTCGGTACAGTATGAACCCGGTTTTTGTTATCGGACATCGTAATCCGGATACAGATTCGATCTGCTCTGCGATCTGTTATGCAGAGCTTAAGCACAGGCTGACCGGAGAACCATATATCCCCTGCCGGGCAGGCCATGTCAATACAGAGACCAAATTTGTCCTGGAGCGCTTCGGCGTAAAAGCGCCGCGTTATATCAAGTCGTTTGAGCCGTGTCTGAGCGATGTGCAGTACCGCAGGATCCCCGGTATTGATGAGGAGATGTCGCTGCACCGCGCATGGAATTACATGAACGAAAATGATATTCAGACGCTGGCCGTTGTCGATGAGGAGCGTCATCTTAAGGGACTGCTGACGCTGAGTGATATCGCGCGCTTCTATATGGAGGATAAGGACGCGAACGCACTGGCGGAGGCCGGAACAAGCTATCGCAACCTGGTGGATGTACTGGATGGTACGCTGATTGTCGGTGATATCGAAAAGCGGTTCGAGCAGGGCAGCGTGGTGGTTGCGGCAGCCAATCCGGATGTTCTGGAGGATTATATCGGGCCGCGTGACATGGTCATTCTCGGCAATCGCTATGAGAGTCAGCTCTGCGCCATTGAGATGAACGCGGGCTGCATTATTATCGGACTCGGCGCGAAAGTCTCGCGTACTATCCGCAAGCTGGCAAGTGAAAATCAGGTATCCATCATCGCAACGCCGCTGACGACATACAGCTGCGCCAAGGTGGTCAGTCAGGCTGTGCCGGTGCGCCATGTCATGCGCCGCAGGGGACTGATCACCTTTGAACCCGATGATGTGGTAGAGGATGTAAAGCGCGCAGTATCCAAAAAGCGTATGCGCTACTATCCGCTGCTGGATGAGCAGGGACGGTATATCGGAATGTTTTCTCAGCGCAATCTGCTGGATCTGGAGCGTCCGTCGGTCATTCTGGTCGATCACAACGAGCGGGATCAGGCGGCAGATGGTATTCGTTCGACCAATATCATTGAGATCATCGATCATCACCGCATTGATTCGGTTGAAACGAGCGGGCCGATCTATTTCCGCAATCAGCCGCTCGGCTGTACCGCGACCATTATCACAGGAATGTATCATGAGCATAATGTGCCGATCGAACCGAAAATCGCGGGTCTGCTGTGCTCTGCGATTCTGTCGGATACACTGATGTTCCGTTCTCCGACCTGTACGCCGCTCGACCGCGCCGCTGCAGAGGAGCTGGCGCAGATCGCAGGTCTGGACATCAGAGAGTATGCAACGGAGATGTTCCGCTCCAGCTCGCGCCTGCGCGACCGTTCAATGGATGAGCTGTTCCACATGGATTTCAAGTACTTTCAGGTACAGAATAAAAAAATCGCCATTTCGCAGCTCACGAGTGTCAGCGAGAATGAGCTGAACGGCATCCGGGATAAAATGCTGGGCTATATGGAGGACTATCTCAAGACGAGCGGACTGTCCATGCAGTTTGTCATGCTGACCAATATCATCGAGGAAAAGACCGAACTGCTTTATGTCGGCCGGGGTGCAAAGAATCTGGTGCATACCGCGTTCCGCAAGGAATGCGGGGAGCATTCGGTCGTGCTGCCGGGTGTAGTCAGCCGCAAGAAGCAGATGGTAACGCCGCTGCTCAGTGCAATGGAGGAGGAAGGGACCATGTAAGGCGGAAGTGCCTTGTGCTGCGCGCAGGCGCAGTTCGTGCGATACGGAACGAATACCCCCGTCCTGCACAATCTGTGCAGAATGGGGGTATTTACGCTCTGCGGAAGGGAAAGAACAGTTCGGAGAGGGTGCATCGAGATAAAAATTTTCACAAATGCGGATATTTAGAACTTAATATATAATAATATTGTGATAATTAAATACACAAACGTTTGCGAATGTACAAATTACACAAAAATAAACAAAATACTTCTTACAATGTGAGGGATGAAAATTTGCCTGATTCGGTGTTATACTGTATATATACCAAGGAGCGCAGGGTGTAAAACGACCATCAGCGCAAACGTGTGCGTAAACGGTTTCCGCAGGAAATGAGGAGGAGCAGAACATGACAGAAACGATTGCATATCTTCGCGAATTTCACTTTGCATCGGTCGTGCTGCGGCTCGCTCTGGCTATGCTGCTCGGCGGCTGCATCGGTCTGGAGCGGGAACGAAAACGCCGTCCGGCGGGCTTCCGTACATATATGCTGGTGTGTCTGGGTGCAACGCTGACCGTGCTGCTCAGCCTGTACGAATTTACCATGGTGACAGGGCCGTGGTCGGATATTTGCGCAGAGATCGGCATAAAAACCGACGTTTCCCGTTTCGGCGCACAGGTCATCAATGGCATCGGCTTTCTCGGCGCAGGCACGATTCTGGTCACCGGCCGTCAGCAGGTCAAGGGACTGACTACCGCCGCCGGATTGTGGGCTTCGGCGTGTACCGGCCTTGCGGTCGGCGCGGGATTTTATGAGTGCGTACTGATCGCGTTTGCTATGATCTTTCTGAGCATCCGCCTGTTCCCGATCGTGGATGCATACATTCAGGAAAACGCGCGCGATATCAATCTGTATCTGGAGTTTAACTCAATGGACGATGTCAGCACGATCATCAATCAGCTGAAAGCGCAGAATGTGCAGATCTACGACATCGACATCGAGCGCAACCGGAGCGGTGAGCAGCTGCATCCAAGCTCGATCTTTTCGATTCGTCTGAATGAAAAAATACCGCATACGCAGCTGCTGTCCGAACTGGCCGGGCTGGATTGTCTGTGTGTGATCGAAGAGCTGTAACGGGAGGGAAGCAATATGTTATCTGTTTTTGACGGTCTGCGCAGCGTTACCACGCTCTCCGTATTTGTGCGTCTCGCCTGTGCATTTATCTGCGGCGGCATCATCGGCATCGAGCGCTCGTACAAGCGTCGTCCGGCAGGCTTCCGCACCCATATTCTCATCTGCATCGGTGCAGCGATCACCACGCTGACCAGTCAGTATCTGTATCTGAATATGCATTATTTCACTGATATGGCGCGTCTGGGCGCGCAGGTTGTTGCCGGAATCGGCTTCATCGGTGCCGGTACGATCATCGTCACCAAGCGGCAGAATGTGAAGGGACTGACAACGGCGGCCGGACTGTGGACCTCGGCTATCATCGGTCTGGCGTTTGGCGGCGGCTTTTATGAGGGCGGTATTCTGGCCACCGGCTTTATCATGCTGGCAGAGCAGGTGTTCTCGCGGCTGGAGTATCGTGTGCTGGAGCACGTTCCCGAGATCAATGTGTATATGGAATATGAGGATAAAACGTGTCTGGACGATGTGCTGCAGCTGTACCGCAGATGTGATGTCAAGGTGCTGAATATCCAGATCACCCGTGCGGCGGAAAACGGTGAGCACAATGCCTGTGCGATCTTCACGCTGCGCCTGCCGCGCAGCTGCACGGTAAACCGTCTGATGACACTGGTCGGCGAGCGTAAAGGCATCGTGTCGGTCGAGGAACTGTAAAACAGAACAAATCTATTGCATTTCATCCTTTCAGGCAACACCGCATAATGAGACAAAAGGCGACTTGCGAGCAGGTTTTGCGTGCTGACGAGGCTTGGTTCTGCGGTAATACTTGAGGTATTACCATGGAAGCGCAGCAAAGTCAGGGCGCAGAATTTCAGCAAAGCGTCGCAGCAGCGCGACCGGAGTCTGCGCAAGAAGCTGTGGTTCTCATTATGCGGTGTTGTCTTAACAGACCGTAAACCTTTTAACGTGCACTGGCGCGCGAATTGTATAAATTGCAGGAATATGACATTTTGACAGACTGAGACGCACATCTTGCGATGTGCGTCTCAGCTTGTCGAAAAAGTTAGATTTCTATTTTGTGCTTCGTGCGACAGCACGCATAAAATAGAATTTGCGCAGCAAATTCATAAAAACCGGGGGCATGTACCTCGGTTTTTATACAAGGGAAAAAAAATGTGTCCGGAGGACGCGGTTTTTCTTCAGCATTCGATCGAAAGCGTGGTTTCGATCGAGAGGCTGCTCGAAAAACGATAGTTTTTCGACAGCCTCAGACGCACATCTTGCGATGTGCGTCTTTTTGCATATTTGCACGGTTACAGCTCCGGCACATCTGTATCTATGAACGGCACATCGGTTTTGCATACCGCATCAATCGCTTTGGACATATGCTGGATACGGTACTGCCGCGGTGACGTACCGACCTTCTTAACGAACAGGTTGATCAGACTGCCGCTGGTCGAGTAGCCGACCTCCTCAGCGATTTCCGCAATCGGCTTCTGCGTGCGCACGAGCAGAACCTTCGCACGCTCAATGCGCGAGTTGATGACATAATCGGCAGGGGAGAAGCCGGTGCGGCGCTTGAACATATGCGCGAAATAGGACGCACTCAGGCACACGGTGGACGCCAGATCCTCCACGGAAATCGGCTGACCGATATGCGAGCGGATGTACTGGATGGCCTGCTCGACCGGCGTATCCGCTGACTGCTCGGCGGCACTCGGTGAGAGCAGCAGGTCAAACATGCGGTAGATGCGTGCCGAGCGCTGCATGTCGGTCTCTACACCGTTCTCATCGTAAAAGCGCACCATGTCGTACAGCAGATTGCCGATCAGCGTGTTGTTATCGCGGCGGATGAGCCAGCCGTGCCGGTCGGTGATGCGGCGGCACAGCTCACGCGCGTTCGAGCCTTCAAAGTGCATGTACACGAACTCCAGTCCGTCCTCGGCGTGGTAGTAGTGCGGCTCAATGCAGTCGAGCAGCAGTATGTCACCGGCCTCGGCGACATTGAACTCACCGCGGTACTCCACGCGGAAGCGTCCCTTGCGGATGTAGGCGATGAGCAGCGGCGGATAACTGTCGCGCTTCATAAAATAGTTGGCGGTGCAGTAGTAGTGACCGCACCATGTCGGGTAGAACAGCAGCTCTCTCGCGGTCTGCGACGGCGTAAACGGAAAACAAACCGACTCACTTCGGATGCCGGGATCAACACTTTGCATAGACTCTTCTCCTTCCTTATTTTGCATTCATAGAATCCATGAACGAAATAGCAGGATTGATGAACTGGTTTTCTGTGTTTTTTCACAGAAAGCAGGATTGATGAACTTTGCAGCAGAAACGCTTATTGAATATATCCATAAAATATTTTATACTTAGGCCAGAAGTTAGGGAATGGATACAATAAACAAAGATAAATCGAATTTGTTGTATGTATTTCACAAAACATCAAAATTAGCAGTACAAAAACAGAATCAAACACTTTTTTGCAAATCAAAGAAAGAAGGAAAACATTATGTTTATCGGTGAAAAGAAAATTGCTCGTCCGTTCCGCTGGGGTATCGTAGGCGGCGGCCGTACTTCCGGCGTTGGTTACAAGCATCGTCTGGGCGCTATGCGAGACAACACCTCGTTCGTACTCAAGGCTGCAGCGTTCGACCTGGACTTCGCCCGCTGCGTAGACTTTGGCAAGAACCTGAACATGGATGAGGAACGCCTCTATCCGGATTACAAGACCATGTTCGCTGAGGAAGCAAAGCGCGAGGACGGCATCGAGGCTGTTGACATCGCAACCCCGAACTTCCAGCACTTTGAGGTCTGCAAGGCAGCTCTGGAAGCCGGCCTGCATGTAATCTGCGAGAAGCCGCTGTTCTTCAAGGTTGAGGAAGGCGAGGAGATCAAGAAGCTGGCTGAGGAAAAGGGCAAGATCGTTTGCGTAACCTACGGCTTCTCCGGTTTCGACCTGCTGAGCCAGATGCGTTCCATGGTCCTGAACGGTGACATCGGTGAGGTTACTATGGTAGACCTCCGCTACGCACATGGCTTCGCTTGCGACCCGACCGGCGATAAGCAGGCTGAGGGTCAGAAGTGGCGTGTTGATCCGGCAAAGTCCGGCCCGTCTTTCGTACTTGGCGACCTGTCCACCCACACCTTCTACATGTCCGAGCTGATCTGCCCGCAGCTGAAGCTGAAGCAGCTGCTGTGCGACCGCCAGAGCTTCATCAAGTCCCGCGCACCGCTGGAGGACAATGCTTACGTCCTGATGCGTTACGAGAACGGCGCAGTTGGCCGTATGTGGGCATCCGCAGTTAACGCAGGTGACATGAGCAGCCAGCACATCCGCATTGTCGGCACCAAGGCTTCCCTCGAGTGGAACGATATGCATCCGGATGAGCTGTACTACGAAGTACAGGGTCAGCCGCGTCAGACTCTGGTTCGTGCAATGGATTACCTGAATCCGGAAGCTCTCGAGTACGAGCGCCTGGGTGCTCTGCACTACACCGGCCTGATCGAGTCCTGGAGCAACCTGTATACCCGTTTCGCTATCGCAATGGATGCAAAGAACCGCGGCGACGAGGAGACCCTCAAGAATCTGGTTTACCCGGATCTGGAGCACGGCATCGACGGCATCCGCTGGGTAACCAAGTGCGTAGAGTCCGCTGACAAGGGCGGCGTATGGGTAGATTTCAAGTAATTCTCCCGATTTCCATCTAAACTAAGACACTCTCTCATTTCTTTTCTCTGTACCGCTGCCTTCCGTAAGGCGGGCAGCGGCAACCTTTTAAGGTGCTTAAAAATTCCCTCCTATATAACATACTCTTGAAATTCTCTCTCTAAAAATCGCTCCAACGATTTCTACTACAACAAAAAAGAAGAAAAGTGAGGTTTTTTATATGAAACTCGCAATTTGCACTGATGTTTTTGCTGATCTGTCCTACACGGATATGCTCGATAAGGTAAAGTCCCTCGGTATCGACGCGGTTGAGATGACCGCAGGCGGCTGGGGTGCGCGCAAGCACTGCAACACCGCGGAGCTGCTTGCGGACGAAGGCAAGCGCAAGGAATTCATGGGCGAGCTCGAGAAGCGCGGCATGCGTATTTCTGCTCTGAACACGTCCTGCAACCCGCTTTGGCCGAGCAAGACCGGTGAGGAATACAAGAAGTCCATGTACGACTGCGCTACGCTGGCAGGTCTGCTGGGCGTTAAGAAGATCGTTGCCATGGCAGGACTGCCGGCCGGCAACGAAACCGACACCACCCCGAACTGGATCACCTCTACCGTTTCGTGGCCGGATTTCATGGCTCCGGCGTATGAGTACCAGTGGAAGGTAACGATCGAGTTCTGGAACGAGTTCATCGCACACTGCAAGAAGTGCGGCATCGAGCACATCGCTATTGAGGAGTTCCCGGGCACCATGGTTTGGTCTGCTACGACCCTGCTCAAGCTGCGCGAGGCTACCGACCCGATGCTCGGCATCAATCTCGACCCGTCCCACATGATGGTTCTTGGTGCTGACCCGATCGCGGCGGCTCGCGCACTCAAGGGCTGCATCTTCCACGTTCACGGTAAGGATGCCCGTATCGAGCGTGGTCTGGCAGACACCGACGGTCTGCTCGAGCCTCGCCCTGTTACCGAGTCCTCTGACCGCGTTTGGAACTATGTCGCAGTCGGCTGCGGCAAGGACCTGCAGTGGTGGAAGGAATTCTTCTCTGTATGCCACATGATGGGCTACGACGGCGACGTTTCGCTCGAGATGGAGGACCTGACCATGACCGTTGATGCCGGTGTCAACACCTCTATCGACGCACTGCGCCAGACCATCAGCCAGTAATTGGTGCGGCATCACCGAACAATTGCTCTTGCCGAATTGTCCGGTGATACCGTAAAAGATTTTTCATTAAGGCAATACCGCATAATTGAACAAGAGTGATTTGCGAGTAAATTTTGCGTACTGACGAGGCACAGTTTTGCGGTAATACTCGATGTATTACCGTGAAACTTCGGCAGCGCGGACGGAACTCGCGCAAGGAACCGAAGCCAAAGTTAGGACACAAAATTTCCGCAAAGCACCGCGGCAGTGCGACCGGAGCCTGCACAAGGAGCCGCCGCTTTAATTGTGCGGTGCTGCCTTAAGTCCACAGCATTTTCGCAATTCCAGCACCACCCCCATAGAGAAGAAAGAAAATCAATATGAGAAGAAGAGAAAGGGCAGTGTTTGAACCATGAAAAAGAAGCTTTTAGCAATGACGTTAGCGAGTGCTCTGTGTGCCGGCATGCTGGCAGGCTGCGGTTCGTCCGCATCGACTGGCAGCACGGGTGACAGCGGCTCCACCGCTTCCGATGATGCCTACAACGTAACCGTTATCGTAAAGCATACGGACGGTCACTTCAACAAGGTTATTGCCGGTGCGCGCGCTTACGGCAGCGAGCACGACAATGTAAACGTCGAAATCCAGTCTCCGACCTCGGCTACCTCGTATGATGAGCAGGTCAACATGATCGAGACTGCACTCGGCAACCCGGGCATTGACGCCGTTGTTATCGCTCCGCAGCAGTCCACCTCTACCGCAACGCTGGTAGATACCGCGACCAAGCCGGTCGTAGCACTCGATACCGACTTCACCTCGGATAAGAAGGCATGCTTCGTTGGCACCGGCAACGAGGACGCAGCGCTGAACGGCGGCAAGGCGGTTGCTGAGGCCTGCAAGGCACTCGGCAAGGACAAGCCGACGGCGGTTATCATTGCAGGCGTACAGGGCGACGAGACCCATGAAGCACGACTGCGCGGCTACCGCGATGCGATCGAAGCCGCAGGCGGTCAGGTGCTCGAAGTGCAGTACACCGACACCATGCCGGACAAGGCAGCAGCCGCTATGGAGGCGGTTATCCAGAAGTACCCGAACGGCGTAGACGCAGTTCTGTCCATCGCGGATGACATGGCGCTTGCAGATGCAAAGGTTATCAAGGATTCCGGCAACACCAATTACGCAGATACCGTTCTGTGCGGTTTTGACGGCAACCAGTCTGCCATCGAGGCTGTTATGGACGGCTCTCTGACCATCGACATCGCTCAGATGGGCTACGACATGGGCTACAAGGCTGTTGAAGCAGCAGTTACCGTACTTGAGGGTGGCTCTGTTGAATCCTTCATCGACTCTGGCTCCAAGGTTATCGACTCCTCCAATATCGACGAGTACGTCTCCGACATGAAGTCCAAGGGTCTGTGGGAGTAATTCAAACACACATTTGACAGCATAAACAGTTTATAGACAGGGCGGACGCAGAGTTCGACACATGCGTCCGCCCTAACTATACGCATTTTTGAGAATTAAATTACAAATATGGGAAATTGAAGCGGTTGAGGGACCGCGTGAAAGAGGGGATTCCAATGGTTTGGACTATGGCGACGTTTATCGGTTTCACGATACTTGTTGCAGTTATTTCGTATGTAAAAACAAAGGGCGATGACCAGAGCACCGCAGACGGCTATTTTCTGGCCGGACGCGGACTGCCGGGCTTTGTTATCGCAGGTTCGCTGCTGCTGACCAACCTGTCGGCAGAGCAGCTGGTCGGCACAAACGGTCAGACATGGAGTGTGGGTATGAGCCCGATGGCGTTCGAGATCGTAGCGGCTCCATGCTGTATCGTGCTGGCGCTGTTTGCGGCGCCGCGTTATCTGAAAAGCGGCATTACCACCATTCCGGAGCTGATCGGTCTGCGCTATGACCGCAGCACGAAGCTGTGGTTCTCCATCGCGTATATTCTGCTGTACATTGTGGTACAGATTCCGGTTATCCTGTACTCCGGTTCGCTGGTATTTGAGAATATCTTCAACGTATCCGGCATTCTGGGCGTAACCAAGTTTCAGGCAGTCATCATTCTGTGTATCATCATCAGTGTCATCGGCTCGATTTACGCTATCTTCGGCGGACTGAAAGCTGTTGCTGTATCGGATACGGTAAACGGCATCGGCCTGCTGATCGGCGGCTTCATGATCCCGTTCTTCGCACTGAGCGTGCTCGGCAAAACGGCAGGCGGTGACGGTCTGTCGGTTATCGACGGTATGCGTTTCCTGATCGAAAACCATTCGGACATGCTCAACTCTATTGCTCCGGCGGATTCTCTGCCGCCTGCGGTTCCGTGGCCGACCGTATTTACCGGTCTGTTCTTCCTCGGTCTGCAGTCCTGGTGTACGCACCAGTCGTTTATTCAGCGTGTACTTGCTGCAAAGAACCTCAAGGAAGCACAGAAGGGCGCACTCTACTGCGCGTTTCTGAAAATTATTGGTTTTATGTACCTTGCGCTGCCGGGCGTTATCGCGTATGCGCTGTTTGAGCTGCAGGGCGATCAGGTATCCATGATGGACGAAGCGTACCCGCAGCTGGTTTCGCAGGTTGTTCCGGCTCCGCTGATGGGCTTCTTCGCAGCCGTCATGCTCGGCGCGATCCTGTCCTCGTTCAATTCGGTGCTGAACTCAGTAGATACCATGTTTACCATGGATATCTACAAGGAATTCATCGACAAGGACGCTTCCGAGGAAAAACTGGTCAAGATCGGCAAGAATGTCGGCATCATCTTCGCGGTGCTGACCACCATCGTTGGTCCGCTGATCTACTTCTTCCCGGCAGGTCTCAAGACCTTCCTGGATTCCCTCGTAATGCTGATTGCACTGCCGGTTCTGACGGCCGTATTCGGCGGCTTCTTCTTCAAGCACCTGCCGAAATACAGCGCAAAGGTCATTCTGGCGCTGCATGTGGTCTGCTACGGCTCGTTCCTGCTGTTCCTCAACAGCAAGTTCCATTATCTGTATGCTGTATTCGTTCTGCTGCCGGTTGAGCTGCTGATTATGTTCATTTTCAATCAGCGAAACAAGACAAAGCATCCGGAGGCATGGGTACAGAAGGACATCGGCGCTGTCGATCTTACTCCGTGGAAATATCGATGGGTCGCTACCGCACTGATTCTCATTTGTGTTGCAGCGGTTTACCTTGCGTTCTCGCCGCTCGGCATCGGTACCTGGAGTTACAGCCAGCCGTTCTAAAATGGAAAGTAAAACGGAGTGCGTTTGCACTCCGTTTTAGTCTGTTAAAAAGCAGCATTTCGACTCTTGTACTTCGTGCGGCAGCACGCATAAAATAGAATTTGCGGAGCAAATTCATAAATTCCGAGATACACAAGGGAAGAAAAATGTGCCTGCAAGGCGCGGCTTTTCTTCGAAATTCGATCGAAAGGCTGCTCGGAAAACGTTAGTGTTTCGACAGACACAAAAGCCCGCACAGTTGCTTTACGCTGTGCGGGCTTTTGCAATTTACTTTTCAGTCGAATCCTCAATCACGAAGCACGCTCGGCCGTTCTCCTTGGCCTGATAGAGCACGCGGTCGGTTTCGGTGAGCAGGTGCTTGATCTCCTGCGGGAAAACAAAGCGGTACGCGCCGATGCTGCAACTGACCGTGACCTGTTCGAGAATACCGGAAATATCGCGCAGGAACTGCGTCAGCAGATGCTCCAGTTGGTCCTGCGACAGATCTATATCGAGCATTACGGCAAACTCGTCACCGCCGATACGGCCGACAGAGCCGCAGAAACGAAAGGTGTGCTGTAAATGCTCGGCAAACTGCTTGAGGACCTCATCACCGACAGAATGGCCGTATTTGTCGTTGATGTGCTTGAAATAATCCAGATCACAGACCAGAAACCAGCCGGCTGCTCCAGCGTGGGACTTCTGGCTGCGGAGACAGGTGTGCAGGAACAGCTTGCGGCCCATAATGCCGGTCAGGAAGTCCAGCTCGCCGGTGTACTCACGAAATTTCATGTAGCGGTAGACCATCAGGATGAGGATGAGCAGAATGAAGTTGAGCGCCAGCATGGCAGTCAAAAACTGTACCTGCAGGTGGAGAATATCCCGATGAATGTGCTGTGTGACATCTACGCCGTGCTGCCCGAGCATGTAGTACATACGGTTGGAGAAGTAGACAGTCGAGAGGACCGCCATACAGAAGATAAACGTACTTACGCCCCCCAGCACGAAACCAATCTTCGGAGACCAGTACGGGGTGTTTTCGTATTCATTGACCGCGTTTTTATAGGTCTGGATAAAGGGACTGTGATACAGCTTGTCAATCGCCAGAACGACCGCAGCACAGAACGACAGGATGATGAGGTCGCTTTTTTTAAGTATAAATATTGATAAAATGTTAAAACCGAGAGAGGGAAAAAGCAACCCCATCGCAGTATAGACAAGAAGCGCGTGCAGCTTAGGCGCCGCGATTGTGATGAGCAGCTTGCACAGATTCTTTCGTTTGCTTTTGCGTGCCAGCTGAAACAGACAGCCGAGCAGAAAACCGAACAGCACGCGCGTGCCGACACTCAGCAGTATGCTTCCAATGGGAAAATCACTCCGGAACGGAGAAAAGACCGCGTCTGCAGGCATGACATAGGTCGCGGAAGCCTTATACAGACTGCCAAGACCGAACAGCAGTCCCGCGAGGGAAGCCTCAGCCGGACCAAACAGGCAGGCGATAATGACGATAGGGATATACGCTGTGGTAATAGAAATCGGCGGAATGTGCATATATCCTAAAAATGTAAAGGACATAATGACTTCCACTGCCAGCAAAAGGCTGAATATGTAGTGCTCAAATTTGTGTGTTTCCCAGGTTGTATTCATTTTCCTGATTACCTTTATATAGGGCAGTACCGCGACGGATACGGATGCAGAATTTGCTCGCAGACCGCTCTTGTTCGATTATGCGGTATTGCCATGAATTTTGCTGATAATTAAAAATATTTAACTATATTATATAGTAAAGGTGCGGAAAATGCAACCGATTTGCTTGTGCAGACAATTTTGAGAATTGCGGAAAGGTTCCGATGGGATGCGTGCCGGAGCGTTTTTCGCTTCTTTTCGTTTATACAGATGATTCGTTCTGGACGCTGTGGCGGTAATCCTTCGGTTTGAGACCGGTGATCTTCTTAAATATGCGTGAGAAATACACAGGATCGTTAATGCCGACCCGCTCGGCAACTTCATAGCTTTTGAGTGCCGTAGTGCGCAGCAGATTTTTTGCGGCTTCGATGCGCACGTTCTGCAGATAAGTCGTCAGCGTTGTGCCGGTCTCGCGCTTAAACAGGCGCGAGAGATAGCTTGAGCTGAGATAGAACTGCTGGGCGAGCTGGTCGAGCGAAAGCTGCTCGCCGTAGTGTGCGCTGATATAGGCCTGTACCGAGGAAACGATATGGTCTGCGCTGGCGGCGCTGCTCTGCGCCATGTCCTGCGTTTGCTGCACGAGTGCGCGGGTGCAGGATTCCATCTCAGCGATGGAGTTGGTCTCCATAATGCGCTTGAGCGAGGAAATGCTGCCGCCCTCGAGCGAATGTCCGGCTATTCCGGGAAACTGCAGCTCCATGCCGAACTGGTGAATATATACGCAGATATTGCGCACGGTATCCGGCGGCAGCTTGCTGCTGTCCGCATAGGCAAAAATGCAGTCGAGCAGCTGCTCTGTGTCGGCGGGATTACGCAGCTCCATCGCAGATTTAAGGGCAGAGAGCATTTCAAAGATTTCGTCGGTCAGCTGCTGCGGGAACGAGCTGAGCTCAGCGAAGTGCGTCACCGGATGGTCGGGCGTGAAGACGGTGAAGCGCACCGCCTGCGCGGCTTCATCGGCGGCATCGGCAAGATTGATGGGATTGTCATTGCAGTTAGAAATGCCGATAAACAGCAGAAAATGCGCCAAACTGCCGACAATATTCACCGCTTCCCTGCATAATGCGGTAATGGGCGCTTCACCGGCGGCACAGATGACCACAAAGCAGTCCTGCGTGCCGCGGGCAATGTAGTAATGCTGGTAGGAGGATAGACAGTCGGACAGAATCTCCTGCGACTGGTTGAGATACTCGTTGTATTCTTCATCGGTCAGCGTTTCCTCGGACAGCGAGGTAATATACAGCTTGAGTACAAAATAGCTGTGCAGGTCCATTTTCAGCTGAGCCAGGCGGTTGAGCACATACAGCTGCGAGCATGCAACACGGTGGATGAGGTCATGCAGCAGCATGCTCTGCTGCAGCTCCATGTTGCGCGCCGAGGTCGTGGAGAGCTTCTCCTGCAGGTCCTGACTGCTGCGGTCTTCCGCTATGGCGGCCTTGGCTTTTTCGATGGCATTGGTCAGGTTCTCTACCGTCATCGGCTTGAGTACAAAATCAACCACATGATACTGGATGGCACGCTGCGCGTAGGCAAAATCCGGATAGCCGGTCAAAATGATGACTTTGATGCCGGGATGGTCACGGGCGATGATCTCGGCAAGTTCAAGACCGTCCATTCCGGGCATGCGGATATCGCTGATAACGATATTCGGCTGAATGACCGGAATCTGCTCGAGCGCCATCATGCCGTCATCTGCCTGTGCGGCAATCTCACAGCCGAGCTCCCCCCAGTGGATGCAGTGTACCAGACCCTTGCGGATGGCGGATTCATTGTCAACGATCATAACTTTCAGCATAGGTCTTTCTCCTTTTCGGGCGGTGCAGTGATGATGGGGAGCGTCAGCACGATGCTCGTGCCGTGTCCGGGTTCGGATTTGATCGACATGCCGTAGGGCTCGCCGTACAGCAGCTGAAAACGGCGCTCGATGTTGTGCAGTGCAACATGTGTGTGGTGCTTGTCATCGCTGCCGGGCTGGGGGATGGCGGACGGGTCAAAGCCTACGCCGTCATCGTGCACGCGGATGTACACGGCGTCCTCCTCCTCCCAGATGCTGACGCGCACCCAGCCGCCGTGACGCTTAGGCTCGAGTCCGTGTACGATACTGTTTTCTACCAGAGGCTGAATGGTCAGCTTAGGCAGGTAGCAGCCGAGCAGCTTGTCGTCCTCCACATCGACGGTGTACTGCAGCTTTTCCTCAAAACGTTCCTTTTGCAGGGCGAGATAGTATTTTACAGAATCCAGTTCCTCCTGCAGGGTGATAATCTGCTTGCCGTGGTTAACAACGCTTGCCCGCAGCAGCTGTGCCAGATTCTGCACCGTGGTGCAGATGGCTGGCTGACCGGCTACCATGCAGCGGACATTGATCAGTTCAAGAATATTAAAGATGAAGTGAGGCTGAATCTGGCTCTCCAGCTGATGAATCTCTGCGTCACGCAGCAGCAGACCGCGCTGATAGACCTCCTGAAACAGGGTGTCCAGCCGGTCGGCCATGTCGTTGAAGGCATGCGAGATAGCGGTCGTTTCGGTGTAGGGCGTTTCATCCATGCGCACGGAAAAATCACCGCTGCCGATACTGCCGATGGTGTGCAGCATCTGCCGCAGAGGACGCAGCAGCAGGATGAGACAGGTGGCGGCCAGCAGCAGGGCCAGGATCAGGATGGCAGCACAGACGAGAAAATACACACGCGTACTCTGGCGCACACCGGCGAGAATTTCGGCGTTTGGAATATAGATATCCACGCGCTCACGGCTTTTTCGGAGTGAGCTGGACGCATGATACCACTTGTTCATATCCTCGTTCTCGCGGAACAGGTCGGTCTGCAGAGAGCTGATGCGTTTGCCCTGATCACCGCTGAAAATGACGACAGTGGAAGGGTAAAGCTGGTTCAGCGACAGCGTGGAGAGCAGCTTGTCGATGTTCAGTTCGACGATGATTTTGCCAAGCGGCTGCATGGTGTTGAGGTCAACAAAATCGACGATCATATATGCGTATCCAACGATGGTGTAGTGCGTGTACAGCGTGCGTGCGGAGTTGCAGTCCTCGTGCGTCTGGTACATCTGCCGGACGCGCCACGAGGTATTCAAATAGTAGTTGCCGCCGTAGACCGGTACATATTGGTCGTTTTTGATCAGGTAGATGGCGCTGACCACATCGGGGTTGAGCGAATCGCCGAGCGAGAATGCGCGGCTGAAATTCTGCTCCAGCCGGAGAATCTGGATCTGGGTGAGCGGCTCGCTGCTGCTCATCATCTGCTGGGCGGCGCTGTCCGAGGTCAGGTAGTACACACCATCCCGCAGGGTCTCCATCATGCGGTCGGTGCGGTCGGTGAATTCGTTCAGATACATGGAAACCGTCTCACTGGCGGTATGCTGCAGCTGACCGGATACGGTATGGATAAAATAGATGCCGGCGGTGACAACAGGTGCGAATACCAGAACACATATCATCACAACGACCAGCCCGATAAGAGAGATCTTGCGTTTTGCCATACAATACACCTCACGGGAGATTCTGCGGATCATACAAGGGCAACACCATACAATGGAGCTGCGGAGTTACCCTAAATATACCACAATTCGACCGCTTTGTGTACCATCCGGAGGGGGAGAAGCGACATTAGAAAAAAATATCCTGTTTTGGCGCAAAATAATCCTATGTTTTCAAAGAGGAGTGCAGAGCGTGTGAACGAAAAGCAAAATCGTCATATGTTTTGAACGGTTTACTGCATTGAGGGCAGACTATTCCTCGGGTATAATAAATACAACAAAACACAGAGCGGTATTTGAATGAGACAAATGCCGTAAGGAGAGAAAGAGGAGGAACCCCACATGAAAACAAAGCGTATCCTCTCCCTGCTGATGGCAGGTGCGCTGCTGACCGGTGCACTGACCGGCTGCGGCGGCAAGAAGGATGATTCTGCACAGAGCGGTGACAGCTCCGGTGTGATCACCATCAACTATCCGACGTTCCAGTGCGGCACGAATACGTCCGCTCCGGTATGCGATGAACTGATCAAGGAATTCAATGAGAAGTACGCAGGCAAGTACGAGATCAAGAAGGAAGACGTTCCGGGCGATCAGAACTACATCGACAAGATCAAGGTACAGCTTGGCACGGGCGATCTCCCGCCGGTTATTTACGGCGGCGGCTACAATCTGCTTGATATGGTCGTTGCCAAGGATCTGGCAGTTGACCTGACCGATGCGGTAAATTCCGATGCAGACTGGAAGGCACTGTATTCCGATACCGCGCTGGCTACCAACAGCCGCGACGGCAAGATCTACGCTTCCTCGATGGAAGGTCAGGTTATCGGTTACTTCTACAACAAGGATCTGTTCAAGCAGGCAGGCATCACCGAGCCGGCTAAGACCTGGGACGAGTTCTTCCAGCAGTGTGACAAGCTGAAGGCAGCCGGCATCACCCCGCTGTCCATGGATACCGCAGATTCTGCGTGGGTAACCCAGCTGTGGATGGGCGCTATGGTTGGCACCGAGTCGGACGCAGGCCTGGAGTTCATGAATACCATGAACCCGACCGACTACAACACGCCGGAAATGATCGCAGCAGCCGAGAAAATCCAGAAGATGTACCAGAACTACACCACGCAGGATGCAATCGGCGGCAAGTATGAGAATGCTGCAAACAACTTCCTGTCCGGCCAGACCGCAATGCTGGCGAACGGCCCGTGGATGATCGGTGATTTCTCCGATACCTCCATGGCAGAGGAAGGCTTCGCTGATAAGGTCGGCGTAGCGCTGTTCCCGGGCAACTTCGTATACGATGCACCGATTCAGGGCTACATCGTTACCAAGCAGGACGACCCGAAGGTAGAAGAGGCTGCCATTGAGATGGTCAAGTTCTTTACCTCGGCTGAGGCACAGCAGACCGCAATGGAGATACAGGGCATGGTTCCGGCCTCCAACACGGTAGAGCTGACCGACACCGCAAAGGACAAGTACCCGCTGCTTGCTGAGTTCCTTGACCTTGCAACCACTGAGGGTGAAAAGCGCTCGGATACTCTGCAGGCTACGATGTACTCCAACCTGCTCGACGTTATGAGCCAGCAGCTCCCGCTGCTCGCTTCGGGTGAGCTGGACGCAAAGGGCTTCTGCCAGACGCTGACGGATGCTGCAGCGAAGAACCAGTAAACTGTTTACCGCAGGGACCCGTCAAAAAACGGGTCCCTGTTTTTCTCCTCAACAAGAAAGGAAACCGCTTTATGAAACGTAAAAAGGGCTGGCTGCCGGTGTTCCTGCTTCCGGCTGTCGCATTGTTCCTGCTGATCTATGCTGTTCCGTTGGTGATCGTGTTTGTTTCCTCGCTGTTTGATTACCGGCTGACGGGCGACTCGATGACATTCATCGGTCTGCAGAACTATACACAGCTGTTCAGCGATGCGACCTTCCGGCAGGCGTGCGGCCACACAATCGTCTGGATTCTGATCCACTGTATTATTCATGTCTCCATCGGCGTTATCCTGGCGCTCGTGCTGTACAAAAAGCCGCGCGGCTGGAAATTTGTCCGTACGGCATATATGATCCCGAATATCATCTCCAACGCCGCAATGGGCATGATCTTCCTCAATATTTTCAACCCGCAGTACGGCGTGGTCAATTCCATCCTCAAGGCTGTTGGTCTGGAAAACCTGACGAATAACTGGCTGATGGATACCACAACGGCGTTCCCGTCCGTCACCATGACGTGGCTGCTGTTTGCGGGCTACACCACGACGCTCGTGCTCGCCGAGGCGCTGACCATTGACGATTCGGTGCTCGAAGCGGCCCGTGTGGACGGTGCGACCTCGTTCCAGACCGATATGTTCGTTGTGCTGCCGCTGCTGCGCAAGATCATCGGCACGACCATGGTCATGGCGGCAACCTATATGCTGCAGATGTTCGACCTGATCTACATCACCACCAAGGGCGGCCCCGGCTCGGCTACCATGAACCTGCCGCTCATGCTGTACAGCGTGTACAAGAACGAAAACAACTACGGCTACTCGAATGCAATAGGCGTTTGCATCGTCATTGCGGGTGTCGTTTGCATGACGCTCATCAACAAAGCGATGCGCGTCAACGAAGAAGACTACTAAGGAGGCGTTCGACAAATGAAAACCAGCTTCGGTGCAATGACCGGCAGAGAACGCCTGTGCTTTGTGCTCAAATATCTGTTTATGGCGCTGTGTGTGGTCGTTGCGCTGTTCCCGATCATCTGGGTCATCCTGTCCTCGTTCAAGACGAATGCGGAGATCCTGTCGAACGGCATTTCGCTGCCGACGCACTTCGGGTTTGACGGCTATCAGTCCGCACTGGATATGGCGCCGATCTTCAAGTTCTTTGGCAACAGCGTGATCGTCACCTGCTGCGCGACTGTACTCAATGTGCTCGTCTTCGCTATGGCAGGCTACGCGTTTGCGCGGTTCCGCTTTCCGTGCGATAAGCTGCTGTACATGCTGCTCAGCCTGTCGCTCGTCATCCCGATGACGGCACTGCTGCAGCCGGTGTACAGCGTGGTCAACAATCTGGGTCTGTATGATACCAAGGCGGGTCTGATTCTGGTCAACACCGCACTGAATATGCCGATGAGCCTGCTCATCCTGCGCGGCGCTTTCCAGTCTATCCCCAAGGCCATTGAGGAGGCCGCCTACATCGACGGTGCGGGATTCCTGCGTACGTTCTTCCAGATTATGATGCCGTGCGCCAAGGGCGGTCTTACGAGCGCAGCTGTGCTGTGTTTCCTCAATACATGGAACGAATTTACGTTCTCCCTGATCCTGACCAGCAGCGAGAGTGCCCGCACGCTGCCGCTGTCGCTCAGCTACTTTACCAGCCAGTTCAGCTTTAACTACACGGCGCTGTTTGCCGCAGTTACCATTGCGGTCATTCCTTCGATCATCGTGTTTGCGATCTTCCAGGAGCAGGTCGTTTCCAGCCTGACCGCGGGTTCGGTCAAAGAATAAACGAGGTGAAATTACATGGCAAGCATTAGTTTGAATCACATCAAGAAGGTGTACCCCGGTGATATCGAGGTTATCTCCGACCTGAACCTGCAGATCAAGGATAAGGAGTTCGTCGTACTGGTCGGACCGTCCGGCTGCGGCAAATCCACCACACTGCGCATGATTGCGGGTCTGGAGGAGATTTCGGACGGCGAAATGTACATCGGCGACCGCAAGGTGAACGATGTAGCGCCGAAGGACCGTGATATCGCGATGGTTTTCCAGAACTACGCGCTCTATCCGCATATGACGGTTTACAAGAACATGGCGTTCGCACTCAAGCTGCGCAAAACGCCCAAGGACGAAATCGACCGCAAGGTGCACGAGGCGGCTAAGGTGCTGGACATCGAGCATCTGCTCAACCGCAAGCCCAAGCAGCTTTCCGGCGGCCAGCGGCAGCGTGTCGCGCTCGGACGTGCGATGGTGCGCGACCCGGCGGTATTCCTGCTCGATGAGCCGCTGTCCAATCTGGATGCCAAGCTGCGCACCCAGATGCGCACCGAGATCATCAAGCTGCATCAGAAGCTGGATACGACCTTTGTTTACGTCACGCATGACCAGACCGAGGCCATGACCATGGGCGACCGTATTGTTGTTATGAAGGGCGGCGAGATTCAGCAGGCGGACACACCGCAGACGCTGTATGACCATCCGTGCAATCTGTTCGTAGCGGGCTTTATCGGTTCGCCGCAGATGAACTTCATGGACGCCGAACTGGGACGCGATGCGGACGGCTACAAGCTGACCTTCGCGGACCAGAGCCTGCACTTTGCGGGCAGCGATGCGCTGAGTGAGTACGTCGGAAAGACGGTCGTGTTCGGCATCCGTCCGGAGAATCTGCACACCTCGGGTGAAAAGTTTACGCAGAATGCGGCGCATACGCTCACCATGCATGTGGACATCGCTGAGCTGATGGGCGCGGAGATTTACGCGCACTGCACCTGTGATGGTACGTCCGTGACCGTGCGTACGCCGTCCGGCGAGCCGATTCATGCGGGCGACACCATCACCGCGGCTGTGGATATGAGCCGCATCCATTTGTTCGATAAGCAGACCGAACGCGCGATCGCGTTCTGACAGGAGGAAAATCTGTGTTTCGTCCATCCTATTTGAAGGAAGGTCCGGGCATTGCCAAGGATGCACCGGAAAAGACCGGCGCCGAATGGGTCGGGGAGACCCTTGTACGGGAGTTCTGGCAGCTCGTCAAGCTGAATGTGCTGTTTCTGCTGTGCTGTCTGCCGGTTGTGACCTTTGGCGTGGCTCGAGCCGCTATGGCGCGCTGCACGGTCAATATGGCGCGTGATGTGCCAAATGATGTGTGGACCGACTTTCTTGCGGCACTGCGGCAGGATACGGTGCGTAATCTTCTGTGCGGACTGGCCGAGCTTGCGCTGCTGTGGATGGGCGTGATGCTGGTAACGGCGGACGGATTTTTCCCGGCCTTACTGGGTATGCTGCTGCTCTGCGTCACAGCTGCGTTTTTTCAGAATTTCTGGGCGGTGCAGGCAGCGGTGGACATCCCATTTGCAGCGGCGGCGAAAAATGCGTGGTTGCTGTGTCTGCTCCGTCCCGGCATGACTGTGCTGGGGTTGGGCGTAAATGCGCTGCTGCTGATTCCGGCAGTGCTGTTTTTCCCGCTTTCTCTGCCGTATGTGCTGCTGTTCCCGTGCGGTCTGTCCGGATTTGCTTCGGGCATGATCGGCTGGTCCAGCTGCAAACGGTATCTGATTCGATAACAGGAGGTATCTTTTTATGAAATTAACGGTAATCGGCGGCGGCGGTGTACGCTCCATGTTCCTCGCAAAGAGCATTGCACAGCGTGCGGAGGAGCTGCACATCGATGAGCTGGTATTTATGGATAACGATCCGGAAAAGCTCCGCATCTACGGCGGTCTGGCGGCGCATGTTGCGCGCATGCTGTGTCCGACCATGAAGTTCACGCTGACCTCCAGTGCGGAGGAGGCGGTGACCGATGCGGATTACGTCATCACGACCATCCGTGTCGGCGGCGACGCGACTCGCGTGCGCGATGAACGACTGGCGCTTGATCTGGGTATTCTCGGTCAGGAAACGACCGGCGCTGCCGGCGTTTCGTTTGCCATGCGCTCGATTCCGGCGCTGGCTGAGTACTGCGAGCTGATCAAAAAGCTGGCAAAGCCGGGCGTCAAGGTATTCAACTTCACCAATCCGGCAGGCGTGGTTTCGCAGGCACTGCGCGATATGGGCTACGACTTCACCTACGGTATCTGCGACGCACCGAGCGGCATGCTGCACCAGTTTGCCGACCTGTACGGCGTGGATGCGTCCCGCATTTACGGCGAGTGCTACGGTTTGAATCATCTGTCCTACTTCCAGAGCATCAAGGTGGACGGAAAGGAGATTATGCCCGAGCTGATCGCCAATGACGAGGCTTACGCCAAGACCGATATGCGCTTTTTCGAGAAGCGTCTGCTCGAGGACCGCGGCTGCGTGCTCAATGAGTACCTCTACTACTTCTACTACCGCGAAAAGGCAGTGGCAAACATTCTGAATGCCAAGCAGACGCGCGGCGAGATGATCTGCGACATCAACCGCCACATGACTGAGGAGCTGTCTAAGATCGACATTGAGAACGACTTCGAGGCAGGTCTCAAGTGCTTTGAAAAGTGGTACGGCATCCGCGAGAACAACTACATGGCCAATGAGACTGGTATTCACCGCGACAAGCCGTGGACGTTTGATGTGTATTCCAAGGACGCGGGCGGCTACGCAGGCGTTGCGCTCAAGTTCATCGAGATCGCAGCCTCCGGCGGCATGGGTACGATGATCCTGTGCGCACCGAACGGCAATGCCATCGAAGGCCTCGAGCCGACCGATATTATTGAGGTTACCTGCGATATCTCCCGCGAGGGCTGCAAGCCGCACCATATCGAGAACATTCCGGAGAGCAACCTCGAAATGATCCGCCGCGTAAAATATTACGAACGTCTGGCGGCACGCGGTATCGTCAACCGCTCCAGAAAGGATATTACCGAGTGCCTGACCATGCACCCGCTGGTCGGCTCTTACTCGCTGGCAAGCAAGCTGACCGACGAGTATATCAAGCTCAACGCGCCGTATATCGGGGACTGGAGGGACTGACGCATGTCGTTTCTCGCTTCGGTCGGTGTGACCAATGTGGATTTGATGTATGTCGGCATGCCGCGCGTGCCGCAGGAGGGCGAGGAGATCTTTTCGCAGGATTTCCGCGTGCTGCTCGGCGGCGGTGCACCGGGTACGGCAGTAAACGCCGCCCGGCTGGGCATTCCGACCCGTCTGGCGACCTATCTCGGCAGCGATCTGTTTTCCGGCTTTGCCCGCGCGCAGTTTGAGCAGAACGGCGTTTCTCCGTACAATCTGGCGGCGGAGGGTGAGACCGGTATTCCGGTGAATGTCACCAGTGCCATGCTCACGCCCGGCGACCGTACATTTGCGACCTACTGCAAGCCGACCGCCATCACGGACGAGCTGCTCGAGCGGGTATATACCATGTCTAAGGGCGCGAAGCTCGTGCAGATGCAGGAGGGCTTTTTGCCGGTATATCGCAAGCTGCACGAGGAAGGCACCATTCTGATTTTCGACATGGGATGGGATGATGAACTGAGCTTTGAGAAATACGGCGATTATCTGCGCCTGGCGGATTACTACACGCCGAATACCAAGGAAGCACTCAAGATCACCGGCAGGGACACGCCGGAGGAGGCGCTCCGCGTGTTGGCGGAGTATTTTGAGCATCCGCTGGTCAAGCTGGATAAGGACGGCTGTCTCATCCTCGAGGACGGCAGGCCGCGTCTGCTGCGCAATATTCCGGAATTCACCTGTAAGGATTCCACTGGTGCGGGCGATGCGTTCCTTGCAGGGCTGATGTACGGTCTGTACCATGGCTATCCGTTTGCGGATTGTGTGCGGTTCGGCAACATCACAGGCGGCAAGAGTGTTACCGGCGTAGGCTGCCTGACTGAGTATGTGCAGGAGAGCGAGCTGCTCGCGCTGCGTGAAAAGTATAAGGATTTATAAGCGTTTGGAGGCTTTTTCGTTATGAGAATCATTCGTGCAAAGGATTACAAGGATATGAGCCGCAAGGCGGCAAATATCATTTCCGCGCAGGTCATCCTCAAGCCGGATTCCGTGCTCGGCCTTGCCACCGGCTCGTCGCCGATCGGCACATATGAGCAGCTGGTCAAGTGGTACGAAAAGGACGATCTGGATTTTGCGGATGTGACTACAGTCAATCTGGATGAATACTATGGCATGAAGCCGGAAAACGATCAGAGCTATCATTATTTCATGCACGACCACTTTTTTGACCATGTGAACATTGACCCGTCGCGTATCAATCTGCCGAACGGCATGGAGCCGGACGAGAAAAAGGAGTGCGCCCGCTATGACGCGGTGCTCCGCAGTGTGGGCGATGTGGATATTCAGCTGCTCGGTATCGGCCGCAACGGCCATATCGGCTTCAACGAGCCGGACGACTGCTTCGCCAAGGGCACGCACTGCGTGGAGCTGACCGAGTCCACCATCGAGGCAAACAAGCGCTTTTTCGCCAGCGAGGACGAGGTGCCGCGCCGTGCCTACTCGATGGGCATTCACACCATCATGACCGCAAAAAAGGTGCTGGTCGTTGCCAGCGGCGAGGACAAGGCGTGGGCTATCCGTGAATCCTGCTTCGGTCCGGTAACGCCCAAGGTGCCCGGATCGATCCTGCAGCTGCACAACGACGCGATCGTTATCGCGGATGAGGCGGCCCTCAGCCTGTGCGGCGATTTCCTCTGATTGATGACCATAGCAGCGGCGGTACTGCGTTTTATCTCACCGTGCGGTAAATCAACAGCATTCTGCGGTACCGTCGTTTTGAAACCCAAAGTGCAGTTCTGTCTCCTTCTGCGCTTTGGGTTTTATGATTTTTTCGCAAGGGAGGTGTGATAGGGTGCGCGTTACCGATATGACACACGGCCGTCCGATACGGCTGATTCTGCTGTTTTCGCTGCCGCTGATGTTGGGCAGCGTGTTTCAGCAGCTATATACCATTGTGGATACGATTATCATCGGACGCGGTGTCGGCATGCAGGCGCTGGCGTCCATTGGTGCGGCGGACTGGATCAACTGGCTGGTTTTATGGGGACTGCAGGGCTTTACGCAGGGCTTTGCAATCCTCGCAGCACAGGAGTTCGGTGCGGGCGCATACGACCGGCTGCGTCGTGTACTGGCTATGATCGTTAAGCTGTCGTGCTGGTTCGGCATTGCGGTGACGATCATCAGCCTGTTGCTGGTAAGGCCGCTGCTCACACTGCTGCACACCGATCCTGCGGTGTTCGGTGGAGCGCAGACGTACTTATATGTGCAGTTCGGCGGCTCGCTCATCATCATTGCGTACAACATGGCGGCGGCCGTGCTGCGCTGTCTGGGCGACAGTAAAACGCCGCTGCTCGCGATTCTCGCGGCGAGCTTTGCTAATATTGCGCTCGACCTGCTGTTCGTGATGGGCTTTGGCTGGGGCATTTTCGGAGCCTCGTTCGCAACCGTACTGGCGCAGCTGATTGCGTTTCTGCTGTGTCTGCGGTCATTGCGGCGGCTGCCGTTCGTGCAGCTGACAAAGGCTGACTGGAAAACCGACCCTGCCATTCTGCTGCACCTGTGCCGCCTTGGCATTCCGACCGGCCTGCAGATGAGCATGATCACACTGGGCGGCATGGTGCTGCAGTCCGTGCTGAACGGCTTCGGCGTGGTGTTTGTGGCGGGCTACACGGCGGCAAACAAGCTGTACGGCATACTCGAAAGTGCATCGGTGGCGTTTGGCTATGCCATGACAGCCTACATGGGGCAGAACCGCGGTGCACGAAACGCGGCACGCATTGATGCAGGCATTCGGGCGGTGCTGGCCCTATCCGCCGGATTTACAGCCGCCATCGTGACGGCTATGCTTCTTGCGGGCAAACCGCTGCTGGGACTGTTCCTTTCGACCGAGGAGGCGGGCGCGGCAGATGCGCTGGCGGTGGCCTATCAGTATCTCATGGCACTGATGGCATTTTTGTTTGCACTGTTCGTGCTGCAGGCATACCGCTCCTCACTGCAGGGGTTGGGCGAGATGACTGTGCCGACACTCTCCGGCTTTGCGGAAATGCTCATGCGCATGGGGGCGGCGCTCGTGCTGCCGACCTTCATCGGGCAGAGCGGCGTATTTTTTGCGGAAGGCGCAGCATGGGTGTGCGCGGCGGCGCTCAATCTGGTATGGTATTATATGCGGATTGGGAAAATCAAGCGGGATATGCTGAAATAACAAAAAGACAGCGAAAGCTGTCTTTTTGTTGAGGCTGCTCGAAAAACTCCGTTTTTCGAGCAGCCTCTCGATTGAAACCACGCTTTCAATCGAATCTTGATGAAAAGCCGCGCCCTATGGGCACAATTTTCGTCCCTTGTATAATTCCCGAGGTACACGCCCCCGGGAATTATGAATTTGCTGTGCAAATTCTATTTTATGCGTGCTGCCGCACGAAAAGTAAAAACGATAGATTGACTTTATCGACAGACTGCACAAAAAGACAGCGAAAGCTGTCTTTTTGTGTTTACAGAGTCGTTTATCTGTTTACTCATCGAAACACAAAAAAGTGAAAAAATCCCTCAAATAATCAAAAGACGGATTTTGTCTCCAGACGCTATAATCAAGTCGTACAGAACAATACACTGGGAAAATCGTATTCGGACGAAAGGAGAGTGCATCGGTGAGAGCAATTTTACTGCTTTTTGATTCACTGAACCGGCACTGTCTGGAGCCGTATGGCTGCGGCTGGACGCAAACGCCGAATTTCAGCCGTCTGGCAAAGCATTCGGTCATGTTTGACCGCTGTTATGCCGGCTCACTGCCGTGCATGCCTGCTCGGCGGGAACTGCACACCGGACGGTATAATTTTCTGCACCGAAGCTGGGGACCAATCGAGCCGTTTGATGACTCAATGCCGGAGCTGCTCAAGAAAAGCGGCGTATACACGCATCTGATCTCGGATCATCAGCACTACTGGGAGGATGGCGGTGCTACCTATCACACGCGCTACAACTCATGGGAGTGCGTGCGAGGACAGGAAGGTGATCCGTGGAAGGCTCATGTCGGTGCAGTGGAACTGCCGCCGCATTTGGGGCAGGCAAATAAACAGGATGAAGTCAATCGTGCCTATATCCGCGGACTGGGAAAGCAGCCGCTGGAAAAGGTGTTCGGTCTGGCGCATGAATTCCTGAATGAAAACCGTGATGCGGATAACTGGCTGCTGCATATCGAACCCTTTGACCCGCATGAGCCGTTTTTTGTGCCGGAAGAGTATCAGAATCGCTATTCGGATGACTATAATGGGACGCGGTTTGATTGGCCGCCTTATGACCATATGACGGAACCTCTGGCTGCACAGGTGCACTGCCGCAGTCAGTACGGTGCACTGCTGACGATGTGTGATGCATATTTGGGCAAACTGCTCGATTACATGGATGTACATCAGATGTGGCAGGACACCATGCTCATCGTAGCGACCGACCACGGCTTTTTGCTGGGAGAGCATGGATGGTGGGCGAAAAATCGTCCGTTGTTTTACGAGGAGCTGTCGCACACACCGCTGTTCATTTGGGATCCGCGAACCGGAGCAGCAGGAGAACGCCGGAAAGCTCTGGTGCAGACTATCGACCTTGCGCCAACGCTGCTGTCGTACTTTGGCGTACCTATTCCACCGGATATGCAGGGTCACGACCTGCAAACCGTTCTGCAGCAGGATATATCAGTTCGTGATGCTGCGCTGTTTGGCATGTTCGGCGCGCATGTCTGCGTGACAGATGGTCGATGGGTATATATGCGGGCCGATCGACCAGGCACAGCGCTCTATGATTATACGCTGCTGCCGCTGCATCAGCGAGCTATGTATGCACCGGAAGAACTGCAGAAACTAACGCTGCACGAGCCGTTTTCCTTTACCAAAGGGTGCAGAACGCTGAAAATTGCTATGCCAAAGGATTTTTATCCATGCATGTCCACTGCGCCGGAGGAAAACCGAGATGCACTGTTCGATCTGCAGACCGATCCTAAGCAAGAACACCCGATAAAGGATCTGATACAGGAGCAGCACATGATCGATTTAATGCGTCGTTTGATGCAGGAAAACGATGCACCGGCAGAGCAATATGCGAGAATCGGCTTGCAACAGCCGTAAGAATAACAGGGAGGAACAACATGAAAACCATCTTCATTCTGTGCGATACACTCAATCGACGCATGCTGTCCGCGTATGGGGCGGGCAAGGACGCGGCCATCACACCGAATATTGACCGGCTGGCGCGGCGATCTGTCGTGTTTGACAGCCACTGGTGCGGCTCTGCGCCGTGCATGCCCGCACGCCGCGACATCATGACCGGACGGCTGAACTTTCTTGAAAAACCGTGGGGAGCAATGGAGCCGTTTGATCAGAGCCTGCAGAGCATTCTTTCTGATGAAAAGAATGTGCATACGCAGATGTTTGCCGATCATGCGCACTATATCATCTGCGGCGGTGAAAATTATGTCAAGGGGTTTACCGCATGGGAGGTCAACCGAGGTCAGGAATGTGATCCGGTGTGGACGCGTCCGTGTAAGGACGGTATTCGTCCGGATACGCCGCCGAAGTGGTTTAAAGGCTCGTGGACCGAAGCTGAACATGAAAACCGTTCGCACTTTCACACAGAGTATGATTATCCGAGCGTAAAGACCATGTGGCATGCAGCGGAATGGCTGGAGGACAATCATGACGCGGATAACTATTTTCTGTGGGTAGAGGCGTTTGACCCGCATGAGCCGTATGACTGCCCGAAGTATTATCTCGATTTGTACGAGAAGGAAGGCGACTATGACGGACCGGACTTCACGCATCCGTCCTATGCGCCAAACGAGTTTAATGAGGCGGAGACCGAGCATCTGCGTAGACGCTGCAAGGCTGTCATGACCATGACTGACCGTCACCTCGGTGAAATTCTCGATGTGATGGATAAGTACAATATGTGGGAGGACACCATGCTGGTGTTTACCACGGATCACGGCTATCATCTCGGCGAGCACGGCTATATGGCGAAAAACTATATGGCGCCGTACAACGAGGTTTTCCACATCCCGCTGATGATTTCGGCACCCGGTGTACAGCCGGGACGATGCAGTGCAGTAACGCAGAACATTGATGTTCTGCCGACTGTGATAGAGTATTACGAGATTTCGCAGGAGGTGCTGCAGTATCCAATCCACGGCAAGAGCCTGCTGCCGCTGCTGCGCGGTGAGACCGACAAGGTTCGTGACGGTGCGATCTTCGGCTATTTCGGCAAGCAGATGGCGTGGACGGACGGCAAATACACCTATTTCCGTGCCGCAAAGGACGAGAAAAACCAGCCGCTGTATGTTTACACAGCTATGCCGACCGTTCTGCGTCAGTTCTACGGCGGCAACGACGCTGTAAACACCGAGGATTACAAGCGGATTGAGATGGGTCGCTTTCTGCCTTGGACGGACTATCCGGTATACCGTTTCCCGGCGGATATTATTCACTGGGGCAATGATTCGCAGCAGTTTGTCGGCCGTTCGCCGTATAACGAGGAAACACTGCTGTTCGATATCGAATCGGATTATGCACAGGAGCATCCGCTGCACGATGAAGCACTGGAGCGGCACTGCATCGAGCAGATGAAACGCTGTATGGCGGCACACGACGCACTGCCGGAGCAGTACGAACGTTTGGGTATCTGATAAAACCGGTTGAAATGCACATTCTTGCTGGAAGGATAAGGGTGTGCATTTTTGCCATATTTCCTGTATCATAAAAGAAGCGGTGCAATCGACGGAATTTGACAGCGCAGGAATATGGCAGAGGAGCGAGCACATTGCAGAGAGAAAAGAGAAATGGGGTATGGCGTATGCTGCTTTGCGGAAGCAAACGCCGCAAAATGTCGCAGAGCATGATAGCGACCAGTCTGCTGTGCGTGCTGATTTCGGTTGCGATTGCGGTCTGCGCGATTGGATATTTTACCTTTCAGCTTGTAGTAGGCGAAAAGGGCAAGGCCCGCGTAGATGTACTGCAGCAGATCAGCGACAGCAACTCGGTCAACCGCACCAACATGGTGAAGGCGATGGATGCACTGTATGAGGATTTTTACGATGATCTGACGGCACCGAAAAGTGAAAAGAGCAGCAGTGCCATCCAAATGCTGCTGGAGCAGACCGACCGTCAGTTCAAACGGATCGGCATGGATATGACGATCGATATTCTGATGAACGACCGCCGCATGTTTTCGACTGACCCGGATGAAAACAATCTGAAAAGCCTGAAAAACACCTACTGGTACATCAAGCATTACAGCGGTGAGACCGATACCAGCTGGAATCTGCGCTTCTGGGATGTGGATGATATTTCTACTTATGGTCTGGCGTACGGCAAGACCGTATATGCTCAGGATGGCAAGGTTGTCGGAATGATTGTACTTACCTCGCGGTATGAAGCACTGTTCCGCACGTTTCAAAAGCTGGTCAGCGACGGTGTGAAGGTGTACATTCTCGACCGGAACGGCATCATTATTTCACACACCAATCCCAACCGTGTTGGCAACTGGGCATTCGATATGAAGACATTTCAGGAGGAATACGGCAGAAATACCTATAAGATTATCCAGCGCTCCAAACAGAAGATACTGATTGTCAATTACCATGATGCGTCCAGCGGTTGGACGTTTGTCGAAGAACAGAATATGGACGAGCTGCTGAGGGACGGACTGAAAACCGTGCGAAATTGTCTGACGATTGTATTGCTCGGCTGTATTGTTGCAGCAAGCATTGCGTACTGGCGCGGCAGACGCATTACGCAGGTGCTGTCCGACTTTACGGATGAGATCGGAGATATGTCGGTTGAAAAGCTGAGTGAACTGCCGGTCAAGGACGAATACGAAGAAACCTATGTGCTCAGTACCACCTTCAACGGCATGATACATCGAATTGAAGAATTGATTGATGATATCCGTATCCGAGAGCAGGAAAAACAGCGCACGGAGTACGATTTTCTACAGGCGCAGATCAATCCGCATTTCCTTAACAACACGCTGCTGTCGGTCAAGAGCCTGATCGCCATGCACCAGCAGGAACGCGCCTGCCGAATGATGAATGAACTGGTCGAGCTGCTGCATATTCCGGCAACGCCGGAGATACAGTTCGTGCCGCTGGAGGAGGAGCTGCATTTGATGCGCAGCTATATGTCCATCATGAACTGCCGCACGGAAAAGGACACGGTTCTCATCTGCGAGGTGCCGGAGAAGATGTACGGCATTTATGTGCCGCGCATGATCGTGCAGCCGATCATCGGTAATGCCTTTTTTCACGGCTTTGCTGAGATGGAGGAAGGTTGTGAAATTCGCTTGAGGGCAGGTCTGCGCGGTAATGCACTGTATATTGAGGTAACGGACAACGGTGAAGGTATTGCTCCGAAGCGGTTAGAACAGGTACAGTCAGGAAATTACCGCTCTGGGCGGTTACATCATGGCATCGGTCTGCGCAATGTGCGCAAGCGTCTGCAGATTATCTACGGCGGTCGGTCGGATGTGACGGTTCGTAGTGAGTTCGGCAAATACACCACAGTAACGATTACGATGGATCACTACCGTTCTATCCCGAAGCGGGAACAGGGAGGCGAGGTAAATGAAGATCATAGTAGTTGACGACGAACCGCTGGTCAAGCAGTATATCGTGCAGTGTGTGCGCGATGCAGGCGGCGAAAATGAAATCACCGCAGCGGTGACTTCAGGTGCAAAGGTGCTGCAGGAGATGAAGGCAAACCCTGCCGATGTGGTATTTGCAGATATCACCATGCCCAAAATGGATGGTATTGAACTGCTGCAGGAGCTTCGGCGGCAGTATCCGAGCACGGCGGTCGTCATGCTGACCTGCCACGATGATTTTGAATATGCTCGTGCGGCCATGCAGAACGGTGCTAAGGATTATATTCTAAAAACCGAGGTCAGTGCGGATAAGATTCGTGCGGTTCTGGATAAGCTGCAGAGCAGCCGGCAGCAGCGTATCTCTGAGAGTGCGGTACAGCAGATCGGGCGCAGCCGCTTTCTGCGCAGTATGGTGGAGCAGAGCGAGGACATGACGCCGGTCAGTGCCGTTGATCTGCAGGAAAACAGCATTTATTTGAACGAGCGCGCATTTCTGACGGTGTTTTTTCTCAATCAAGGTCAAAATGCGGAGATTATGCAGAAAAACATGCAGGAGCATTTTGAAAATCCGCTGTTTTATGCGTACAGTGAGCAGGAGGTGTACCTGCTTGTCAACATTAGGCGGAATGCCTTTGCGGAGGAGCAGGATGCGGCGGCATATTTCTATCAATGTGCAGAGAGGCTGAACGGCGGAATCGGGTGCAGCGGCGTACATCATCATTTTACCAATCTGCCAAAGTCATTTGCAGAGGCCGTGCGGGACTTTGATTCACGGTTTTATCAGGTGTCAGCACAGAAATTGCCGCATGAGATTCATGTCAGTGAAGTGGAAACCTGTATCATGCGTGCAACGATTAAGCTGACCGATGGAGATATTCAGGGCGGCTGTGCCGATTTGGAGCGTCTGCTGCAGTGCGCAGAGAAATATAAAGTACGCAGCAGCTTTTTACGCGAAACCGTGCAGCAGCTGTTTTCCGGTCTGGCTGTCAAGCTGGAGCCGGAGCTGCAGCATACAGCGGATGCAGTTGCTTCCTGCTGCACATTTGCGGCGTTGTGTGAAGCGGTTTGTGAAGGCATTGCTGTACTGCAGCGCAAGCACGGCATAGGATATTCTGCTGCAATACGAAAGGCACTCGATCACATCAATGCGCATTATGCGGAGGATCTTTCACTTAATACGGTTGCGGATGTGGTATTCCTCAACCGGGATTACCTGTCTCGGCAGTTCAAGAAGGAGGTCGGCGTTAACTTTTCGGAGTATTTGATGAGCGTGCGCATGAAGCAGGCGCGCTGCTTGCTGGAAAACAGCAGTCTGCGCATTTCAGAGGTGGCTCTTCGTGTCGGTATCACGAACATGAGCTACTTCTCGACGGTTTTCCACAAGGTATTCGGCTGCAAGCCGAATGATGTGCGCAAGAACAAGCAGAGCGGATAATGTCATAAATGTGAAAAACCGAGTCAAATATTAAAAAGACTTTGTGCAGGGTTTACGGTAAACTATACTCAAATCAAGGGAGGTTGAAAAAATGAAACACGGATACAAAAGAGCGATCGCAATGCTTCTGGCAGCAACTGTAATGACCGGTCTGACCGCGTGCGGCGGCGGTTCCTCCTCCGGCGGCGGCTCGGGTTCCGCTCCCGGCGGCTCGGGTGACGGCACGTTTACCGCTTCCGGCAAAACCTTGAATGTCGGTGTACAGTCCAACATCATTTCTATTCCTACGGTATACGCAGAGGAGAAGGGTTATTTCGATGATCTGGGTTTGGATGTTAACCTGATTATGTTCCCGAACGGCTCTCCGGAGAATGAGGGCCTGGCAGCAGAACAGCTTGATGTGGCTTCCAATGGTCTGGCATCGGTTTACTCGACGGCTTCCGGCCTGTGCGACTGGATCGCAGAGTCGGACAGCGGCTCGATCACCGCAAAGGTTTATGTCCGCAAGGACAGTCCGGTGCTCGATCACAAGGGCGAGATTTCCGGCAAGCCGGATATGTACGGCAGTGCAGATACACTGAAGGGCCTGACCGTTCTCGGTCCTACCTCCACGATGGAGCAGTGGATTGCAAACTCGTACTTTGCACAGTTTGGCCTGACTGCAGGTGCGGATTACGAATATCTGAACATGGATCGCGCAGCAGCCGCACAGGCGATTCTGACCGGTGAAGGCGACGTATTTGTTGCCACCGATGTTGACTACTGCAACATGATGGAATCGAACAACATGGTAGAGGTTGCAGACTGCATGGAAGCAACGGACACCGAGTTCAAGAACGGCTTCCTGGCTCGCAAGGACATTTTGGCAGACCGTTACGATGATGTGGTGCTGTTCCTGCAGGGTATGTGCAAGGCAGCTGAAGAACTGCAGGCTGATCCGGATCTGCGCAACGAGTTTGCACTCAAGTTCTATTCGGAGAACGGCAAGCCGGCTGACGAAAACGACGTTAAGACCGAGACCGAAATTCGTCCGTTCGTTGTTCCGTCCGATTATGAGGCTTCGGATTATTATCTCGGTTCCGGTCTGCTGCAGGTAGGCAATTTCTTCGCCTCCATCGGCACGATTGAGGAGGATCAGGTTGCCAATATTGAGGAAGCAATCAATGTCAATCCGCTGCAGGATGCACTCGGCATCACTGTAAAGGCAGCAACCCTGAAATAACATACTGGCAGATAAGGGAGCCCATGCTCCATGGGCTTCCTTTTCTGTACCCTGAAATGGGCGAAAATTACAGAATAAGGTAAAAATAAGGCGGTTAAAGGAGAGGAGCATATGCAAGAAAAGAAAAAACTGCAGATCAATAAGTACCTGTTCATCAGTATTGCGTCGATCTGCGCAGGCATTTTTGTATGGTGGCTGGTAACGGACGGACTGGGTATTTTCCGATCGAATGCACTGCCTTCTCCGGTAAAGGTTGCCTCTACGTTTGTGAAAAAATGGTTTGAGACCAAGCCGGATGGCGCAACGCTGCTGCAGCATCTTGGTGCCAGCCTTCAGGTTGCACTCGGCGGCTATTTAATTGGTGCGATCATCGGTATCCCGCTCGGTATCTTCATGGCGTGGAACGACAAGGTGGATATGCTGGTTCGTCCGGTATTCGATCTGGTTCGTACCATTCCCGGCATTGCATGGACTTCGGTTATGGTAACGCTGGTCGGCATCGGTTTTCTGTCCAAAGCGCTGGTTATCTTTATTTCCGCGATGGTCGCTATGGTTATCAACAGTTATTCCGGTATTAAGCAGACGAAAACCGTGCATCTGTGGGTCGGCCAGACCTTCGGTGCAAGCAACTGGGAGCTGCTGACAAAAGTAGCGATTCCATCTGCACTGCCGATGATCTTCACCGGTCTGGACGTTGCTCTCGGTTCCGCATGGACCACGCTGGTTGCGGCAGAACTGCTGGCTTCCACTAAGGGTCTCGGTTTTATGATTCAGCAGGCACGCGGTATTTTTCGTCTGGATATCATCATCGTCGGTATGATCGTCATTGCGATTACCGGTGCGGTGCTGTCCTCGATTATTCAGTTTATCGGCAGAAAGCTCATCAAGGGAGGTAGACGTGGATGAAAGAACGCAACAAGCGTATCGCCTATGGCGTGCTCGGTATTTTCATTTTTCTGTGTATCTGGTACGCAGCGACTAAGTTTACCTCACTCGGCAAGGTTATGCCCGATCCGGTGACGGTTATTGCAGGCTTTTGCAAGGCATTTGTTGTACCGATCGGTACGCATTCTATGATTATGCACATCCTCATTAGTCTGCGCCGCATGCTGATTCCGTATGCGTTCGGCGGCGTGCTCGGTGTGCTGGTCGGTGTCGTGATGGGTTGGTACAAGATTGCTGATTCTATTCTGATGCCGTACATTCAGATGTTCCGCCCGATTCCGCCGATTGCATGGATTCCGCTTTCTATCGTATGGTTCGGCTTCGGTGAAGGTTCCAAGTATTTCTTAATTTTTCTGGCGTGCTTCTTTACCATTGCGCTGACTACCTACAACGGCGTGCATTCGGTCGATGAAACACTGGTTCGTGCAGCGCGTATGCTGGGTGCGAAAGATAACCAGCTGTTCACTTCCATTGTACTGCCAACGACGGTTCCGTACATTTTCTCCGGTCTGCAGGTAGCACTCGGCTCTGCATGGGCCACCATTGTAGCGGCAGAGATGATTCGCTCGTCCGAAGGCGTCGGCTGGCTGATCGTAAGCGGTCAGGACGTAGGCAATATGACGCAGATCATGGTAGGCATTCTGGCGATTGCCCTGACCGGTCTGCTCATCACTACCATCATGAGAGGAGTTGAATCCAAGCTATGCGCATGGACAGTGAGAGGAAAGTAACGGCTGCTGGCGAGCCGTTGATCGAGTTCCGTGGTGTGGATAAGTTTTTCGACAAACCGGAGGAAGGCCGCTATCAGGTCGTTGGAGATTTGAATATTAAGGTGCGCGAAAATGAGTTCCTTGTGCTGTTCGGCCCCGGACAGTGCGGTAAGAGTACCATCCTGAACCTGATTGCAGGCTTTGAGATGCCCTCGTCGGGGCACGTTCTCTGCATGGGCAAGGATATCACCGGGCCCGGTCCGGATCGCGGCATGGTCTTTCAGAATACGGCATTGTTTCCGTGGCTTACCGTTATGGGAAACGTGGAATACGGTCCCAAGGTACGCGGTATCAAGAAGGAAGAACGCCGCCAGAGGGCACAGCATTACATTGATCTGGTCGGCCTGCAGGGATTTGAAAATTCATTCCCGGTCAAGCTGTCAGGCGGCATGCAGCAGCGTGTCGGCATTGCCCGTGCGTACTGCAATGAGCCGCTCGTGATGCTGCTCGATGAGCCGTTCGGACATCTGGATGCACAGACACGTTATCTGATGCAGGATGAGCTGACCCGCATCTGGCAGGCGGAAAAGCGCACCGTTATTTTTGTAACCAACAACATCGAGGAGGCAGTGTACCTCGCAGACCGCATTCTGGTGCTGCGCAACTGCCCAACCGGTGTTAAGGCAGAGTATGAGATCAACCTGCCGCGTCCCCGTAATTACACCGATCCGGAATTTCTGCGGCTGCGCCGCGAGATCGATTCGGTAGTAGATCATACGCTGTAAAGGAGGTGCCGGACAATGGCAAACAAAGAGCCTAAGGTAAAAGTGCAGAACCTGACCAAAAGGTTCGGTGACCTTCTGGTGCTGGATAATTTGAACTTTGAAGTAGAGGAAGGCGAGTTCCTGTGCATCGTTGGTCCGACCGGCTGCGGCAAAACTACTTTTCTGAATAGTCTGACCCGCCTGTATGAGCCGACGGCAGGCGACATTCTGGTAAACGGCATTCCGGTCAATCCGAAAAAGCAAAATATATCCTATATTTTTCAGGAGTATTCCTCCTTCCCGTGGCTGACTGTGGAGCAGAATATCCGCTTCGGTCTGGAAATCAAGAAAACGCCCAAGGCGGAGGCGGATGCCAATGTAGAGGAAATGCTGGATATTGTCGGTTTGACCAAATTCCGCAATTACTATCCCAGTCAGCTTTCCATCAGTATGCTGCAGCGCGTTGCTATCGCGCGTGCATTTGCAACCAAACCGGAGCTGCTTCTGATGGATGAGCCGTATGGTCAGTTGGATATCGACCTGCGCTTCAAGCTGGAGGACGAGCTGATCAAGCTGTGGAAAAAGACGGGTACGACCGTACTGTTTATCACTCACAACATTGAGGAAGCCGTATACCTCAGCCAGAAGATTATGGTGCTGACCAACAAGCCAACCTCGGTGAAAACCGTGCTGGACAATCCGCTGCCGCTTCCGCGTGATGTGGTATCACCGGAGTTTGTCGAGCTTCGCAACAAGGTCACCGATCTGATCAAATGGTGGTAACGTAACTGCTTTGACCGATTCACTCAATCTCTCTTCTTTCCCCTTGATATCGTCTTGGTATCAAGGGGAAAACAGTATGAGGGGATATTTCTGAAAAGGAGTGTAAAATATGCCGCGTAATATTCTGTTGTTTATGACTGATCAGCAGCGCACAGATTATGTGGGCTATGCCGCAGACAGCTGCGTTTCCACGCCGAATATCGACTGGATTGCACAGCATGCCCATTTTACTTGCTGCAATACAACCAATCCTATCTGTTCTCCGGCGCGTACCTCGCTTATCACGGGACGATATCCGCGCCAGATTGGCACGCTGACCATGGCAGGTGATCTGTTCCCGCAGATACCGACATTTATGCAGGCCCTGCAGGATGCAGGCTACAAGACCTACGGCATCGGCAAGTTCCATTATAATCAGACCTATCCGTGGTCTACGCCGAGAGGCTGCGGCATGGATCCGGTGGCAGGAGAACAGGACGAGAAGTCCTACGGTTATGATTTCATCTGGGAGACCGCCGGCAAGCAGCAGGTGGTTTCCAACTACTGTTTCTACGGTGATTATCTGGCGAAGAAGGGCATGCTCGAGCAGGTACGAGACTTTTTCTCGCAGAGCGGCGGCAAAAACGGCGATGTAGCGAACCACAACTATGATAAGGCGCTGCCGTGGCCGTTCGATGAGGAGGATTACATTGATGTGGTTACCGGCTGTGTGGCACGCGAGCAGCTTCGCGCGCATCCGGCGGAGATGCCGTTCTACATGATGGTGTCCTTCTGCGGACCACACAAGCCGTATGACGCACCGCAGCGGTATCTGGATATGTTTCCACTGGAGCGGGAGGATGATTTTATCCTGCCGGAAGGACAGATTATTTCGGATGAGGACAAGGAGAGCCTGTATCGTCAGCGCCGTTCTGCAAAGGCGATGATTCGGTTGATCGACGATCAGATAGGTGAAACACTGGATGTGCTGCGAGAGCGAGGCATGCTGGACGATACGCTGATCGTATTTACCTCGGATCATGGTGATATGCTGGGCGATCACTTCATGATTCAGAAAGGTGTGCCGTGGAAGCAGTCGGTTGGTATTCCGCTGGCGGTGCGTCTGCCGGGTGCAGCGCCTGTTGGTGAAAACACCGCACCGGTTGAAATTTCCGACATTGCAGCAACTGCACTCGATTATGCAGGATTGGATACACAGCGGGTGCTCAGCAGAAGCTGGCCGGCGTATAACGATATTATTCCGAGCCGTTCACTGCTGCCGGTGCTGCGTGGGGAACAAGAGCGCGTCCGTGATTTTTGCTTTAGCGAAAGCGACTTTACCGAGGAGCGTATCGACGGCGTTTCCATCACTTCAACACCATATTGGCGCGGTGCAGACGGCTGTCGAAGCAATGCGTGGCAGACCATCATCACCGAGAACAGCAAGTACATCAAATATCTCGGCTATAAGCTGGATGAGATGCCGTACGAGGAATTCTACGACCTGAAACGCGATCCGCAGGAGCGTGAAAACCGCATTGCAGATGAAACTTATCGAGAGCAGATCGAACAGGCGCGCCGTAGGCTGTCGTACATGGTGGATCATTATCCGCCGGCGCAGAAAACGTGGACAACTGCCTGTGCGGCAAATCGTCAGACCGCGAAGTACTAAGGGTGTGATCAGGTGCAGAGTATTTGTTTTCTGGTAGCGTTCGGCGCTTGTATCATCGGTAAAATATGCGGTATGGGCGGAGGCGTGATCATCAAGCCTGCACTGGATGCGCTCGGTATTATGCAGGTGACAGAAATCAATTTTCTGTCTGGGTGTACGGTTCTTGGCATGACGTGCTGGTCGGTTGGTAAATCGATGGTGCAGCACGAGTCGCAGATTGATCTGTCGATTTCAACACCGTTGGCAATCGGTGCGGCTGTTGGCGGTATGGCAGGGAAACAGCTGTTTTCTGCTGTGGCCGGTCTGTTTGCAAATGCGGATACCGCAGGCGGTATACAGGCGGCGCTGCTGTGTACCGCGACGTTTGCCACGCTGCTCTATACCATCCGCAAGGACCGATTAACCATGCTTCAAGTGCGTAATCCGGCGGTCTGCGTGTTGATTGGACTGGGATTGGGCATGCTGGGCACCTTTCTCGGTATTGGCGGCGGACCGTTTAATATGGCGGTGTTGTTCTTCTTTTTCTCTATGCCGACCAAGGTGGCGGCACAGAACAGCCTGTACATCATTCTGATCAGCCAGAGCGTTGGCATCATTACCACGGCGGTGACAGGCAGTATACCGACATTATCTATTATTCTGCTGTGCGGTATGGTGCTGTGCGGCGTACTGGGCAGTGAAGCCGGAGGACGCATCAACAAACGTCTGAGCGACCGGCAGGCAACCCTGCTGTTTGAAGGCTCCATGCTGCTGGTGATGGTGCTCAGCGTGTGCAATATTTATCGTTTTCTGTTAAAATAAAAGCTGAGGAGGGGTGATTATGCCGCCGATCAATATTCTGATCAAGCCTGCATCGTCTGCATGCAACATGGCGTGCCAGTATTGCTTTTACAAGGACGTTGCGGCACACCGGGAGCAGGAGTTCGAGGGAATGCTTTCAATCGAATCAATCGAAAAGGTGATACAGGCGGGCATGGAATATGCCGAGCATATCTGCTCCTTTGCATTCCAAGGCGGTGAGCCAACGCTTGCAGGCCTGGACTTTTACCGTCAGGTGGTGGTACTGCAAAAGCAGTATGCCAAACCGGGTGTGGAAATTCGTAATGCCATACAGACCAACGGATACACGATTGATGAGGAATGGGCCGCGTTTTTTGCGGAAAATCATTTTCTGGTGGGGGTGTCGTTGGACGGACCGCCAGAGTTGCATAACCGCAACCGAACAGATGTGCAGGGGAAGGATACGTTCAATCGAGTTATGAAATCCGTGCGGCTGCTGGAAAAACACAATGTTGCGTTTAATATTCTATGTGTCGTAACCGGACAGAATGCACGTTCGGTCGAAAAGTTATATCGATTTTACCGTAAACAGAATTTCAGATGGCTGCAGTTTATTCCGTGCATCGATCCGTTTGATCGGGCAGATGGTGAGCCATGCTATACGCTGACCGCAGACGGTTACGGTGATTTCCTTGTGCGGCTGTTCGACCTGTGGTTCGACGATCTTCGGCACGGCGAGTACATCAGCATCCGCCATCTGGACAACTGGCTGTCCATCCTTCTGGGGGAGCGGCCGGAAGCCTGTAATATGGCAGGCTGCTGCTCGGTGCAGTTCGTTGTGGAGGGCGACGGCGGTGTGTATCCTTGTGATTTTTATGTGTTGGATGAATGGCGGCTGGGAAACATCAGAGAAACTGGTCTGGTTGATATGCAGAACAGCGAGACTGCAAAAAGATTCGTTCGGCAGTCGCTTGCCGTACCGGAGGAGTGCAAGACCTGTCAGTGGTTCGGCTTGTGCCGCAACGGCTGCCGCCGCGACCGAGATATCCTGCCGAACGGCGTAATCGGGCAGAATATTTACTGTATGGCATACAAAAAATTCTTCTCAGAGCGATTCCGTCAGCTGACACAATCGATTGAGTGCATTCAGCGTATGCAGTATAGGTAAAAGGAAAATCCTCATACCATTTTGATATGCTATCCTCGCGTTTTCTGCCGCTCTTATTATATAGTAAGAAAAGGACCGGAATCTTCCTTCCTTTTGTTTGGCGAAAGGTGTATTTCGCGTGCCACCTCCATCTGGGTGCGTCCCTCGAAGAAGCGAAGCCGGATGATACGGCGCTCGCGGTCGTTCAGGCTGCGCATAGCGTCCCGCAGAGCAATACCGGCAAGCCAGTTGTCGTCCGTGTTTTTGGTGTCACCGACCTGATCCATCACGCAGACCGTGTCCGTGCCGTCGTGGAACACCGGTTCGAACAGCGACACCGGGTCGAGTATCGCGTCGAGCGCGAACACGACCTCCTCTTTCGGCACGTCCATCAGCTTGGCCAGTTCCACGATGTCCGGCTCGCGCTGGTGCTCGCGGATGAACGCCTCCTTGGCCTGCAGAGCGCGGTACGCTGTGTCGCGCAGGCTGCGCGAGACCCGCAGGGCACTGTTGTCGCGCAGGTAGCGGCGGATTTCGCCGATGATCATCGGTACGGCGTAGGTGGAGAAGCGCACGCCGAGTTCGGTATTAAAATTGTCGATGGCTTTCATCAGGCCGATGCATCCGACCTGAAACAGGTCGTCCGGCGATTCGCCGCGGCCCTGAAACCGCTGAACAACGCTGAGCACCAGCCGCAGATTGCCGCGGATCAGCTCATCGCGTGCCTGCTTGTCTCCGGCAGCGGATTTTTTCAAAAGCTCGTCCGTCTTTTTTGCGGAGAGCACCGGCAGTCCCGATGTATTCACACCGCAGATCTCAACTTTTGTCTGCATAAAATTCCCTCCTGTTGGTCGTCACTATGAGGATACTATCTGGATTTTCCCCGCGGTCCCGGTCAAATATACCGACGAAATATTTTGCATGGGCCGGAGATTCGATAAATTTCACGTTCGCCTTGTGATATGGAACCGAGAAAGCGTTTTGCGTCCATCAGAAATTCCCTCTTGTGGGAATAGGGGGAAAGGGTGTATAATAAATTCAAGAGAATGCCTGTTTGCGGTGTCATACTGCACACAGACGATTGAAAACGAAGGAGAATGCAATATGTTTGAAAATCTGATTGCAGCACTCAAGGCTGACAAGCGCAAGATCGTATTCACCGAAGGCCCGGACGCTCGTATCCTCGAAGCGGCTGCACGCCTGAAGAAGGACGGCCTGATGGATTCCATCCTGGTCGGCAATGTTGACGAAGTAAAGGCTGCTGCTGCAAAGGGCGGCTTCGATATCGAGGGCATGGAGATCATCGATCCGGCTACCTACCCGGAGATGGACGCTATGGTAGCTAAGATGGTAGAGCTTCGCAAGGGCAAGATGAGCGAGGAGGACTGCCGCGCTGCACTGTCCAAGGGCAACTACTTCGGCACCATGCTCGTTAAGATGGGCAAGGCTGACGCTCTGCTCGGCGGCGCTACCTACTCCACCGCTGACACCGTTCGTCCGGCTCTGCAGCTGATCAAGACCAAGCCGGGCGCACACCTCGTAAGCTCCTGCTTTATTCTGGTCCGCGAGAAGGACGGCGTAGAGGAGAAGCTGGCTATGGGCGACTGCGCGATCAACATCGACTATCCGGATTCTGTTGACAAGGAAGGCAACGTAACCCTGAAGGGCAGCCAGAAGCTGGCTGAGGTTGCAATCGAGACCGCAAACACCGCAAAGGCTTTCGGCATCGACCCGAAGGTTGCTGTTCTGTCCTTCTCCACCAAGGGCTCCGGCAAGGGCGGTACGGTTGCGCTGTCCCGCGAGGCTACCGAGTTCGCTAAGGAGATGAACCCGGAGCTGGCAATCGACGGCGAGCTGCAGTTTGACGCTGCCGTATCCCCGGTTGTTGCTGCTACCAAGTGCAAGGGCTCTCCGGTTGCAGGCCAGGCTAACACCTTCATTTTCCCGTCTATCGAGGCTGGCAATATCGGCTACAAGATCGCTCAGCGTCTGGGCGGCTACGCTGCTTACGGCCCGATTCTGCAGGGCCTGAATGCGCCGATCAACGATCTGTCCCGCGGCTGCAACGCTGACGAGGTTTACCAGATGGCGATCATCACCGCTGGCCTGAAGTAATTTCAGCACACACATAATTGCATAAGTAAGGAATCCGCCGACGTGAAAATTCAATCATGTCGGCGGATTTTGTTTTTTTGGTGGGGAGGGAAAACGAGTGAAACGACGAATCCTGTTTGTTCTGATAGCCGTTGTGGTTTGCGTTGGAGCGGCCATGTGCTTTACATCATATGTGCCGGTGACGGATACAGCAGGAATTGCAGACGTGCTGGTACTCCGTGTTCATGCGGGAGATACGTCTGAGGACATCACAAAACAGGCTGATACGGACGCAATACGCGAACTGTTGCCGCAAATCAGAGCACGCCGCCTGCCGAGTTATCATCGCGCCATCAGCGCAGACTGCTATCAGATTCAGGTGGTATACGGCAGTAAAACAGTATGTTTTAGCCTCGGTGAACCGAGCTATGCGTATGAGGTCACAGAAAGTATGTCACCGTGGGTACATAAGCTGTCCGGCGGCGAGAAACTCCTCACGCTGCTTGATAAACAATAAAAGGGAGGGATCGGCATGAAAAAACGAATCGCATTTGTATTGGCGGGCGTGCTGGTTTGCGTCGGAGCGGTGATTTGGCTTATTCCGTATGCACCTATGCCGGACATGAACGGCTTTTGGAACGTGCGTATCTGGCGCGTCAATGGTGCGGATATGACCGAACTGACCGAGCAGGTCAATCAAACGGCTCTGCGCGAAGCGCTGACACAGGTGCAGGCCAAACGTGTTCCGCGTTCGCAGCATAGCTTCTCGATGGATAAGGTCAGCTACGAAATCATCGCGGTGTATAATGATACGCCGACCTTCCTTAATATCGGTGAACTCAATTTTGTGTACAATGGCAACGGCTGGGTGCATGATTTGAAAAACGGCAGTGAGATTCTCACTCAGCTGGATGAAATCTGTAATAATTGAGAATTGAAAATGGAGAATTGAGAATTAACGTAACGGTATAACGTTTTGTGCGTCTGCAGATGGTTTAACGTGCATGGCATTACGGCATACCGTCACGCCTATTTTCCGTCCTCAATTCTCTATTTTTAATTATGCAATCGCTGACAGAAAACAAAAAGGACTGACCCACCGGTCAGTCCTTTTCACAGCAGCGACATCTGTCCATCCGCGAGATTTACAATTTTCAGCCCGCTCTGCTCAGCCATATGCACGGTCTGTGCCGTACCGCCCGACCGTCCATCATAGTAACAGATGAGCCTTGACGACGCATCCACCATAAACCGGTTGCGCGCGGCAAAGCACCCGGCATGATAACTCCGCGAGAGCGCGTACACCTTATCTGCGGCGAGCAGGCAGCGGTTGAACCGGCGTTTCCACTCGAGCGGAAACCGATCGGCCTGTCCGTCGAACGGTACGGCGCACAGCAGCTGCACCGGGAGCGCCGCACGCGCGCGCAGGACGGCTTCAGCGGCCCACAGGTCAAAGCCGGTGGACATGCCGGAGAGAAAACGTGTACAGCCGTCAGCGGCGGCCTCCGCGACCGCAGCATCGAGTGCGGTAAACAGCTCGAGCGCAGCGGGACAGTCCTCGTTCCGGAACGGCATTTTTTCAATTCGGTAGCCGGAAAAACAGCAGGTCACCGGACGCAGATCCGCCATGACACACCCTCCAATCAGAACAAATGTTCTGTTTTTATCAGTATACAATAGATGAAGCCAAAACGCAAGTTGTAAATTTGATAAAAAGCTGATATGATAAGTACAGCAAAATCTACCGACACAGGGGAGGGACGCAATGAACGGTCAAAACCGATGGCTATATCTGATCAAGCGCATGGTTTACCGCTTTTTTGATGACGGCATTCCGCAGTCTGCGGCAGAGCTTTCGTATTTTCTGCTGTTTTCCATGTTCCCGCTGCTGATGTTCGTCAACTCCATGCTCGCACAGCTTGACCTGTCAATCGAGGGGATGCAGCCGGTGCTGGAAATGCTGCCGAAAAGTCTGCAGCAGCTCATAGGCGGCTATATTCAGCAGCTGACCAGCACGCCGTCGTTCAGTCCGATGATCGTCGGTCTGGGTCTGACGCTGTATTTCCTGTCCCGTGCGGTGCGCTCAATGATGCGCACGGTCAACGATATTTACCACGTTGAAATCTCGCGCGGCATGGTCAAGGACGTGCTCATTTCGTTCGGCATTACGGCGGGCTTTCTTGTTTCGGTTGTGTGCAGCTTTGTGCTTGTCGTCGCCGGACGAACCATCATCCGCGTTGTACCGAAATATCTGCCGGTGCCGCTGGCTGTGATGGACGGACTGCACGATGCCAGCTTCTGGGTGATGATCGCGTTTATTTTCGTGTTTCTCATGCTGTTCAACAAGGTCGTGCCCAATCTGCACCTTAGGTTCCGCGAGGTGTGGCCGGGTGCGCTGTTCTCGCTGGTAGCGTGGATTCTGGTTTCGCTTGGATTTTCGTTCTATGTGGACAATATGGCGCGGTATTCTGTGCTGTACGGCTCTCTGGCGGCGATTATCGTACTGATGCTGTGGCTGTATATCGTCAGCATGATCCTGCTGATGGGTCCGCAGCTGAATCATACGCTGGTGGTCATGCGCCTGTATCGATTGGAAAATCAGAAGCATTTGTAAATGAGGCAACACCACACAATTAAAGCTGCGGCGCTTTACGGAAATTTTGCGCTCTGACGTCGTTGTGACTTCACGGTAATGCACAAAGCATTACCGCAAAACCACGCCTATTCAGAACACAAAATTTACTCGTAAATCGCTCTTGTTCAATTATGTGGTATTGCCTTAAAACGGTGCGGACGCGCACTGAAAATAGAGAAAACACGGAGGAAAAGGATATGAAAGTTGTAGCAATCAACGGCTCGCCGCGCAAGGGCGGCAACTGTACGCAGATGCTCGAGGTGCTCGGCAAGGTGCTCGAGCAGGAGGGCATCGAGTTTGAGGTATGTCAGCCGGGGGCGAAGGTGCATCCGTGCATGGCGTGCTATCACTGCCTGGACAACGGCACGCTGCGCTGCGTGCAGGACGACGACGGTGTAAATGAAATCATCGCCAAGTGCATTGAGGCGGACGGCATCGTGCTCGCGTCCCCGGTGTACCACGGCGGCATTGCGGGCGGTATGAAGTGCGTGCTCGACCGTCTGATTCTGGCGGCAGGCTGCGGCGATAATCAGCTGAAGCACAAGGTCGGTGCGGCGCTGTGTACGCTGCGCCGTTCGGGCGGCATGGAGACCTACCAGCAGCTGCTCGGTACGATCAACACCATGGAGATGGTGCTCGTCACCTCGGACTACTGGAACGCCGTACACGGCGCAGACAAGGGCGAGGCGATGCAGGATATCGAGGGCGTTGAAGTCATCGAAAAGCTGGGCCGCAACATGGCATGGATGCTCAAGGTGATCGACAAGGCCGGCATCGAGCCGCCGGAAAGCCGTCCGCGCACGATGATGAACTTTATCCGCTGATCCGTATGGTTATCCGCTAAACAAAAATTGCAGAGTCCGAAAAGGCACAATGAGAAACTCATTGTGCCTTTTTGTGCATAAATTTATCAAATTTGTGGGCATATCCTGTGTAACTGCTGAGATATGCGAAAAAATTTACGAATTATTAACGGAACTGTGCAAAAAATGTCATGTAAACGCGAGTGGATTCTGATACAATAAATATATCACACAATGCAGTAAAAGGGAGGAATCATCATGACACCGGAACACGATATTTTACAGGTCACGCCGCGTGTGGAAGCGCTGGCGGCGCTCTGCCGCTCGAACAGCCGCATTGATCCGGCGCTGTACCGCAAGTACGATGTCAAGCGCGGTCTGCGCGACATCAATGGACAGGGCGTACTGGCCGGTCTGACCAACATTTCGGACATTATCTCCCGCAAGGAGACAGGCGGCGAAATCGTGCCCTGTGAGGGTGAGCTGTACTACCGCGGCATTCGCATTCAGGATCTGGTGCAGGGCTTTATCCGCGACGGCCGCAAGGGGTATGAGGAGGTTGCCTACCTGCTGCTGTTCGGTGAGCTGCCGGATGCCAAGAGTCTGGGCGATTTCAAGGCTCTGCTGGCACAGGGACGCACGCTGCCGACCAATTTCACGCGCGATGTTATTATGAAAGCGCCGACGCATGATATGATGAACAGCCTGTCGCGCAGTGTGCTCACGCTGGCATCCTACGACAGTAACGCGGATGATATCAGCCTGCCGAACGTGCTGCGGCAGTGCCTGATGCTGATTTCGGTCTTTCCGATGCTGGCGGTGTATTCCTATCACGCCTACAATCACTACGAGTGCGGCGGCAGCATGTACATTCACTATCCGTCGGACAGTCTGTCTACTGCGTCCAACTTTCTGCGCATGCTGCGCCCGGATATGCAGTACACGCCGCTCGAGGCAAGCGTGCTCGATCTGGCGCTCGTGCTGCACATGGAGCACGGCGGCGGCAACAACTCGTCGTTCACAACACACGTCGTCACGTCCTCCGGCACGGATACCTATTCGGCTATTGCAGCGGCGCTCGGTTCGCTGAAAGGCCCGAAGCACGGCGGAGCGAACTACAAGGTCGTGCAGATGTTCGAGGATATGAAGAAAAACGTGTCGGATACCACGGATGAGCAGGCGGTTGCGGATTACCTTGTCAAGCTGCTGCGTCGTGAGGCATTTGATCAGAAGGGACTCATTTACGGCATGGGTCACGCCGTGTACTCGATCTCGGATCCGCGTGCGCAGGTATTCAAATCCTTCGTCGGTCAGCTGGCGCACGAGAAGGGCAGAGACGCGGATTTCGCGCTGTACACCATGGTCGAGGAGGTGGCGCCTCGGGTTATCGCGCAGGAACGCCACATCTATAAGGGTGTGTCCGCAAATGTTGATTTTTACTCAGGTTTTGTGTATTCCATGCTGGGTTTGCCGCCGGAATTGTACACGCCGGTGTTCGCGATGGCGCGTATCGTCGGCTGGAGCGCCCACCGCTTGGAAGAGCTGATCAACACGGATAAGATCATCCGTCCGGCGTACCGCTGCGTGCAGCCTGCGGAGCCTTATATTTCTCTTAAGGAACGCTGAGACTTAATATAATAAAGAAAACAGGTGCTGTAAGTTAAAATTACAGCACCTGTTATTATAGATATAAGATTTAATTAATATTGAGTGCTTCACGCAGCACCTGCAGACTGGCGAGATGGCCGTCGAGCATGGAGAGTGTCAAATCTTCCATTTCAAGGGAAATCTCCTCGTCGTAGCCCGACATGCGGACAACCGAGAAAAACTCCTTCCACCACTTGGCATCGTGTCCCGCGCCGACGGCAACATAGTTCCACGAGCGGCGGGCAAAGGCGTCGATCGGCTTGGTATCCAGCATGCCGTTCGGCTGCCAGTAGCGGCGCTCCGGCCGCGAATCCTTGCCGTGAATATGGTAAATCGCGCCGTGCTCACCGAGCACGCGGGCCGCTTCGATCGGATCGCCACCCATCCAGAACAGGTGGGACGGATCGAGGTTCATGCCGATCATCGGGCCGACAGCCTCACGCAGACGGAGCAGCGTTTCCGGGTTGTAAACCAGCTGCATACCGTGGTTTTCGAGCGCAATCCGCTCGATTCCGCAATCCTCCGCCAGCTTAACAAGATTTTTCCATGCGGGAATCGCAACCTGATTCCACTGGTAATCCAGAATGTCCTGCGTCTCGGGCGGCCACGAGGTCGTGATCCACACCGGCGTTTTATCGCCCTCGCAGCCGACCGGCAGACCGCTCATCATAACGATCTTCTTTACTCCGAGCTGATGCGCCAGCTCGAAGGTTTTCTTGGTTACATCCATGTCCTTTTCATACGCGAGCGGGTTGCCCGAGCAGTTGAGCGCGCACAGCTCCAGCCCCTTTTTACGCATGGCGTCATACCATTTTTCACGGGCGGTCTTGTCGCTTACCAGAAGGTCGAGGTCACAGTGCGGCGCACCCGACCAGTTGCCGGTGCCGATTTCAATAGCGGCAATTTTCTGCTCTACGCAGAAATCGAGCATCTGCTCATAGGGCATATCCAGCGTGCAGGTTTTGATAGCCAGCTTCATTTTCACATTCCTTCTCTCTTGTATGGTGCGGTGACTTTTTATTCGGTGTACTGTAATTTTACCACATTGTAACCTTTTCGTGCAAGACATCTATCCAAAATATGCCCAAATCCGCCTGCATTTTACCGTGAATTTATGGGAAAATTGCCGTAAAAACTGCAAAAATGCACAATGCACATAACGGGTTTTTCGAACGGCAAAGCGGAAAGCTGTCAATCTGCACAAGGAAGATAGTGTCGAACTAACCACTTCCAACAAAAATGACAAGAAAGGCTTGTCAAACCAGTAAGATTGCATTAAAATATTACCAGAACGTTGGAGCGTTCCTAAGTCCCACAGCAGTGGGAACCGACCGCAGAGCAGACAACCTGAGAGACTGTTTGCTCCGCATAAAAAAGGAGAGAGGTTTTATCATGAAGAAGAGATTACTTGCTATGCTGATGACCGGCGCTATGGTTGCAAGCCTTGCAGCTTGCGGCGGCGGTTCTTCCACCCCGTCTACGGACGACAAGACCGGCGGCGATAAGGCGCAGAGCGGTTCCGGCTGCTCTGTTGACGTTATCCTGAAGACGACTGCTTCCGAGTACTGGAGCTACGTTAAGGCTGGCGCTGAGGCTTACTCCAAGGACAACCCGGACGTAAAGGTTGAGGTTAAGGGCGCTACCTCCGAGACCGCTTACGACGAGCAGCAGAATATGATCGAGACCGACCTGAACTCCGGTGCATACGATGCATTCGTTATCGCTCCGCTGCAGGCTGACCTCGTTAAGACCCTGATCGCTGGCCAGACCGCACCGATCGTTGCTGTTGATACCAACATCGACGCACCTGAGGTTCTGTCCTTCGTAGGCACCGGCAACGAGGATGCTGCTGCAGAAGGCGGCAAGGCTGCTGTTGAAGCTGCTAAGGCTGCTGGCTGGGATAAGGTTCAGGCAATCGCAATTTCCGGCGTACAGGGCGATGGCACTGCTACTGCACGTCTGACCGGTTATGAGAAGGGCGTTACCGAGGCTGGCGGCGAGTTCCTGAAGGACGAGATCCAGTACGCTGACGCTGTTGCTGATAAGGCTGCTACCTCGATGGAAGCAATCATGCAGAACCATCCGGATGGCGTCGCTATCATCGTCTGCAACAACGACGATATGGCTATGGCTGCTGCTCGTGCTGCAAAGGGCAATGCTGCTTATGAGAAGACCATCTTTGTTGGCTTCGACGGCATCCAGTCCGCTTGCAACGCTATCCTGTCTGGCGAGGAGACCATGTCCGTTGCTCAGGAAGCATACGACATGGGCTACAAGGCAGTTGATGCTGCTGTAAAGGCTGTTAACGGTGAAAAACTGGAGAAGTTCATCGACTCCGGTTGCTCCGTTGTCACCAAGGATAACGCTCAGGAGCGCCTGGATAAGCTGAAGGGCTACATCGGCTAAGCAATCCATCCCACACGCTTGTGGTTTTCCATTAGTTCCAGCATTTAAGTGAACGAGAAGAAACCCCTGCTCGATTTTCATCTCTGCAGGGGTTCTCTTTTCAAACATGCTCCCGCGGACAAGAAATGGTAAAGAGCTTGCACTGGGCAGGCTTTTCCTTAGGGAACTGAACCGAGAACAGTTTACTTTGTCCCGCACTTCATCTCGGAGAAGAAAAGGTGATATGCAAATGAGTGAATACGTAGTAGAACTGAAAAACGCGACCAAGCG
>NZ_JAQEHY010000049.1:0-2733 GCF_027665985.1 Butyricicoccus sp. AM78-15b2TA | reverse complement strand
TGCGTGAGGAAATCCCACGCTCATTGACCGTCTTTTCCAGCTCTGCGCTTGGCATACGCTTTCCGTCTGCAAGCAGTTCCAGAATGAGCATTTGCGCCTGTGCGGTCTTGCTTTCGGTCTTGGTGTTGTCTGCCCCGGCAAGAAGCTCGTCAGCGGTAATGTCATAAGCCCCTATCCACTCAAAGCCTTTCTCGTCTCCCAGAGAAAAGGCAAGGGACTGTCCGGGCGGCGCAAGGGAGCTTTTCTCATGGATAAGTACCCTTGTTGTGGGGCTGTCCTTCAGCTTGCCGATAAAGAGCAGACTGCGGACTGCCGCCGTAATGTCGATAGACCCTAATCCCCGGTAGGTGCTTTGCGTTCCTGCGGCTTTGTTGAGGTGTCCGATCAGCACGATAGCGCACCCGGTAGCCTGTGCAATGTCTCCCAGACTGCGGAATATCGGGCGCACCTCGTTTGCTCTGTTCATGTCCACATCTGCGCCCAGAAACGCCTGTACCGGGTCAATGATAACCAGCCTTGCGTTGTTTTCCCGGATTGCCCTTGCTATGCGTTTATCGGCAAGGGTCAGTGGTGTGTCTCTATCGTCAATGACAAGCACTTTTTCAAGGTCTGCGTCTGCTTCCATCAGCCGGGGCTTGACGGTATCGCCCAGACCGTCCTCTGCGGTCTGGTAGATGATGTTGAAAGGCTCAAGGGTCTCCATACCGGGTAAAGGCTTTCGGTTGGTGCAAGCCGCCGCAAGACGCATGGCAAAGTAGGTCTTTCCCTCGCCGGGGTTGCCCTGTATGATCGTCAGCTTTCCAAAGGGGATATACGGAAACCATAGCCAATCCACGCTCGTCAGCTCCACATCTGCCATACGGAGCATGGGGACAGGCTGGGCGGTGGGCAGCTCTCACAGCGTGATTGTCTCGGCTATGAATTTGCGGCTGGGAATGTCCCCTTGCTGACGGAGAACATCGTTCCAGGCTTTCCTTGCCGGGACAAGGCGAATGACGGCGATCTCGCCGGGAATGTCCTGTGCCAGCCGGGTGCAGGCTTCACTTCCTGCGGTGTCGCTGTCAAGGCAGAGGAACACTTTTCGGGTGTCCTTGCGTTCAGAAAGGAAACGGTCAAGGGCTTTGCCTGAAACGCCGCCCAGGGCAAGGTAGCTCCTTGTCCGCCAGTCCTGCGGATAAAGGCAGATAAAGGACAAAAGGTCAATCGGTGCTTCAAAGACAAAGAGCTGGTTGCCGTTTCCCTCATAGCGGAACGGATAGGACTTGTCAGACCCGGCAATGTCCTGTCTGAATGGGTCTGCCGTTCCTCGCACATGGGCGTATCTCGGCGTACCGCTTCGGTCTCTGCCGACAAACACAACATTGTGCCGCTTTGCGTCCTCGTAAATATCCCCGGAAAGAAGAAAATCCTCAACAAGCGTTTTGTTGAGACCTCGGCTTTCGCAAAGATATTGAATTGCTCTGTCGGCTGTTCTGTTGTGCAAGGGCAAGTGGAACGCTGTGGGCGGTGCTGTGGTGGCTTCGGTCTGTCCCTCGCCGTTTTCGCCTGTCAACATCTGGACAGCTTCGGGAAAGGACTTGCCGTAAAACTCCATGACAAAATCAATGGGATAGCCGCCCTTGCTCTGGCTGTGGCGAAACCACTTGTTTCCCCGGACGGTCAGGCTGTCATGTTCTTTCCAGCGGTATTCTCGTCCGCTTTTGATAAGCGTCTCTCCCTGTGTGCGGAGAAAATCTTCCAGACTGACGGCATTTGCCCGGTCAATCTGTGCTTGGGTGTAATTCATCGGGATAGTTCCTCCTTTTTCTGTCGTGTTTGGGGTCGATTTTGGAGCTTTTGTTCCTCTGTGCGCTCGTTAAATCGGGCGGCAGTACCTACGCATGACTTAACCTTCCAAAGGCGATGTAAATCGTCTCTGACGGTCTTAAACTCGCCATAGGTGGTGTTGTGCGCCTGTTCCAGCTCGTCATACTCTTCGGTCAGCTTTTTCATATCCACCTTGCCGTCCGGGAACTCCCCGGTCAGCTTTCGTCTGGCGGCGTAGAACTGTTTCAGTTCCGCTTCATGCTCTGCCTTGTACTTGGCTCTGGGCTTCTCAAACTTGATTTTCTGCAAGCCGTCATAGACAGGCTTCAAGCTCTGGAAAGCAGCAGAGCTGTCATAGAGCTGCTTAATTGCTTTCATTCGGGCGGTCTGTTCGTCCAGCGTTTTCTTCAAGCTCTCTGTGGCAGCACTGTGTTCGCTGACACGGCTTTCCAAATCTTCAAGAGTGTAAATGCCGTTTGCCCGGAGATAATTGAAAGTCTCGTTCATCTCCTTTAGGTTGCTGATTTTGCCTTTCTGGGAATAAGCCCCGGCTTTGCGCTGGGTGTAGTAGGCGTTCAGCAGAGAAACAAGGTCGGGGGTCTGCGGCTTGGCAAGCTCTGCTTTTGCTTCGGCAATCCAATCAAACAGGAGAGTGATTTTCTTCTTGATGTCCCGGATAACGGCATTGGTGGCTTTGATCCAGCGGTTGAACTCTCCCTTTTCGGTGCGTATGCCTTTCTTCTCCATTGCCCGGACGGTTGCGCCCTCGTGGATAGTGGGAAGAAGCTCCACGCCCTGACGCTCATAGCTCCGGTGGTCGATACGAACATCAATACCTTTTTCCGCAAACTTGGCATTGCATAGCTCCGCCCATGCTTCACGCCAATGTTCCAGCGTTTCGGGACTGCCCCAGTCGGTAGTGGGAAC
>NZ_JAQEHY010000048.1:0-3363 GCF_027665985.1 Butyricicoccus sp. AM78-15b2TA | reverse complement strand
AGCTCGCCCTGGCGCTGCTCACAGAATACCCATACGCCGGAGAAATCGGCGAGGTTCGTATTATTGAAATCAGCCATTGTTCAGTATTCTCCTTCCGATTAAATGATGTGCTTCTTCTGAAGCTCAGCAACCAGCTCATCGCAGGTAGCCTTGTCAGCGCCCTCAAGCATCTTGCCCTGACCCTTCTGGGGAGGAGTGAAGGACTTGAAGATGTTGGTGGGAGAACCCTTCAGACCAATGGTGGTGGGATCGATCAGCGGATCGTCCTTCAGGGTGTTGTAGTCATAAACTGCGATCGGCTTATCGTAGCAGCCCATGATGCCCTTGATGGACATGTAGCGGGGCTCGTTCAGCTCCTTGATGCAGGTCAGCAGGCACGGGGTCTGGGTCTCGATGGTCATGTAGCCATCCTCCAGAGCGCGCTTAACGGTAACGGTGGTGCCCTCGATCTTTACGTCAGCAGCGTAGGAGATCTGCGGGATGTCCAGCTTCTCAGCGATCTGAGAGCCAACCTGAGCGGTATCACCGTCGATAGCCTGACGGCCGCAGAATACTACGTCATCAGCGTCAACGCCATACTTCTTGATAGCAGCAGCCAGGATCTGGGAGGTTGCGAAGGTATCGGAACCGCCGAACTCACGAGCGGAAACCAGAATGCCCTCGTCAGCGCCCATAGCCATCAGCTCACGCAGCATGCCCTGTGCCGGGGGAGGACCCATGGTGATAACAACGACCTTGCAGCCGGTAGCGTCCTTCAGCTTCAGAGCAGCCTCAACCGCGTTCTTGTCGTCCGGGTTGATGATGGTAGCCATGGATGCGCGGTTCAGAGTGCCATCGGGATTAACAGCAACCTTACCGGAGGTATCCGGAACCTGCTTTACACAAACAATTGCCTTCATAGTTCAGTTTTCCTCCTATTCTTACTTACCGAGAACGTTACCGGAGATAACAACGCGCTGGATCTCGCTGGTGCCCTCGTAGATCTCGGTGATCTTGGCATCACGCATCATGCGCTCAACCGGGTAATCCTTGGTGTAGCCGTAGCCGCCGTGTACCTGAACTGCCTTGGTGGTGATCTTCATAGCAGCCTCGGAAGCGAACAGCTTAGCGGTTGCAGCGTCCAGAGTGAAGCGGCCGCCCTCAGACTTAGCAACAGCAGCCTTGTAGGTCAGCAGGCGAGCAGCCTCGATTGCAACGTGCATATCAGCAAAGAGGAACTGAGTGTTCTGGAACTTTGCGATCGGACGGCCGAACTGCTCACGGGTCTTAGCAAAGTTGATGGACTCTTCCATAGCGCCCTCTGCAATGCCCAGTGCCTGTGCAGCGATGCCGATACGGCCGCCGTCCAGGGTCTGCATAGCGATCTTGAAGCCCTTGCCTTCTGCGCCGAGGAGGTTCTCCTTCGGAACGATGCAGTCGGTGAATACGATCTCAGCCGTCGGGGAGCCGTGCAGGCCAAGCTTCTCCTCGTGCTTGCCAACAGAGAAGCCCGGGAAGGAGCTCTCTACGATAAATGCAGAAATGCCCTTGGTGCCCTTGGACTTGTCGGTCATAGCGAATACTACGAATACGTCAGCAACGTAGCCGTTGGTGATGAAGATCTTGGAGCCGTTCAGTACGTAGTGGTCACCCTGCAGCTCAGCAACGCAGGTGCCCTTTGCAGCGTCAGAACCAGCGTCCGGCTCGGTCAGTGCGAAAGCGCCTACCTTGTGGCCTTCGGTCAGCATGCGGAGGTACTTCTCCTTCTGTGCGGGAGTACCGTTTGCAATGATCGGGCCGCAGCACAGACCATTGTGGGTAGCGAGGATATCGCCGGTGGAAGCGCACTGCTTGGACAGCTCTTCGATAGCGATAGCGGAGGAAAGATCGTCAGCGCCTGCGCCGCCGAACTCCTCGGGCACGATCATGCCCATAACGCCCAGATCGAACAGCTTCTCGATGTTCTCGCGGGGGTAAGTAGAGGTTTTGTCGGTTTCCGCAGCGATGGGCTTAACTTCGTTCTCGGTGAAGTCATGCATCATCTGGCGAACCAGTTCCTGTTCACGGGTCAGATGGAAATCCATGTTCAAGTCTCCTTCTTGTTTGGATATTTATTGCCAAAGCCGGTGAAAACCGGCATTCCGCCTGTTGCAGACTGCCATTTGGTGCGGCAGGGAACCGCTTGCCCGTGTCTAACCGATCAATAGGGTGGTTCGGTTTGGAGCGGGTTTTGCACACTTTTTTGTTAAGTTTTTGTTCCGTCTATCAATATACCACACCAGATAGCAAGCGTCAACTGTCAATATCAACGGAATAAAGCAATAAATTTGGTAAATTATAAGGGATTGTACAAGCGGAATATTCTCAAAACGCGGGGGATGGTGATAAATACCGAAAAAAACGATGGAAACTGGTAAAAATACACAAATACACAGAGCTCTCCGGCGGGAGAACTCTGCGGTGGTGAAGTGTTGGTGCAGTTCAGTCTTTGGCTTTACCGCGCAGCTCGGGTTCTTTGGCGAGGCAGTTGCCGTAGTTTTCAATCTTGTGGTTGAGCCGTTCGAGCGTCTGCTGCATGGTGGCAATGCGTTCCTCGAGCTGGTCGCGCTGCTCGAGGAGCAAAGCCTTGCGGGCACCGATGGTACTGTCACCCTGCTGGAACAGGGCCACATATTCGATGAGCGCCTCGATCTGCAGACCGGCCGCACGCATACATTTAATAAACTCGATCCAGCTGCATGAGGTCTGGTCGTAATCGCGGATGCCGCTCTTGGTGCGCGGTACCGGCGGGATCAGACCGATGCGCTCGTAATAGCGCAGTGTGTCCGGCGTGATGTCGAATTGTCTGCTCACTTCTGCGATGGTCATGGGAGTCACCTTCCTTTGGTGAGTTTAGTGTAGCGCTTGGAGTGCACTCTAAGTCAAGGGTAAATTGAGAATGGAAAATGGAGGATTGAAAATGGACGTGGCGGTTGATGGATGCGATTCGGAGAGAAACGGCGGGGGGACCTCACCCCCCGCCTTTTGTAAGTTCATTTGCACTATCAAACCGCAGGGGAGTGCATTGTGCTCCCGCATCAATGTTAAATGGGTGTGGATATGCGGTTATGTAATTGCAGTGAGTTGAATTTGATCATCGCGTTAATTTTCCATTCTCCATTCTCAATTTTCAATTACTGCAACAAAAAAGGAACCCTCTTTCGAGGATTCCTTTTTATGCAACTTTGGTTTGTTAAGCGGAGAAATTACTCCTCAACCTTAACGTATACGCCGCCGTTACGGCAGGACTCGGTAGCAGCCTTAGCCATGAGAACCGGACGCAGGCCATCGATAGCGCCGACAGCAGTCTGGGTATCGTTGTTGATTGCATCAACGAAGGAGATA
>NZ_JAQEHY010000047.1:329-3439 GCF_027665985.1 Butyricicoccus sp. AM78-15b2TA | reverse complement strand
ACGATTCCCGACCTGTCCGCGCTGAATAACCTTATCTCGCTTTCGGCGTGGCAATGCGGATTGACCGGCACGATTCCCGAAACGCTGTACTCGCTTTCTGGTTTGCAGATTTTAGACTTGTCTGAAAACAAGCTGGAAGGCGAAATCTCTGCCGGTATTGCTAATCTGGCAGACCTGCAATATCTCGCGCTGGACACGAACCCTCTGCGCGGTGTCTTACCGGACGCATTTACGCAGACTGCGTTGACCGAGATTCATTTGGAAAACACTTATTTGCGCGGTTTTGTTCCTGCTACGCTCAAAGCACGGCATGACGCAGGTGCAAAGGTGTATCTGAACAATAACTACATGACCGGCGCTGTCTTAAAGGATATGCCGAACAACAGCGGCAACTTTACAGATGGTGCAGCAAGTGAACAGCATCAGCTTGCCGGCACTCGTTCCACGGTTACTGTCAGCAAGGACGGCACGGTAAATCTGTATGCGCTGCTGCTGAACAAGTCGCTGACTACCGGCAGCACGGCAAAGGTGCTGCTTAGACCGGACGAGTATGTTGTCACCTTCGATGATACCAAGGTGCAGGTTACTGCGGATAGCAGCGGTATCTATGTGAAGGCATTGACGGATATTCCGCTGAATACGAATTTCAGTATCACAATCCAAATCAAGGACAACACCGGCTCTGAATATTCCAAGGTGAAGCTGACCCTCACTACTGATGTTACCAGCGGTGGCGGCGGTGGTATCGGCGGCGGTGGCGGCGGCACACCTGCAACGCCCAAGGCAGAACACAAGCTGTATATTAACGGCTTTACCGATGGTATGTTCCATGCCGAACGCAATATCACCCGCGAACAGACCGCGAAAATGCTGATTGACGCGCTGGAAAAGGAAACTGCCGAACCGGAGCAGTCCTCGTATACCGATGTTGCCAATAACCGCTGGTCGTATCGCTGGGTAGAAGCAGCGTCCAAGGAAGGCTACATGGTCGGCTACAACGGCGGCGTGTTCAAACCGGAATCTGCAATCACTCGTGCAGAGATGGCAACAGCCTTGTCGCGTATCGCAGCGAAGGAAGGCTTGATTATGAACGGCAGTACCAAGACCTTCTCTGATGTGGCAGACGGCAAATGGTACAGCAGCTATATTCGTCAAGCGGTGCAGTACGGCTTAATCAGCGGCTATACGGACGGCACCTTCCGACCGGAGCAGTACATCACCCGCGCTGAAACCGTAACGATGATAAACCGTATGCTCGGCAGAAACTATGAAACGGCAACCGAACTGCACAGCATGGCTTGTCCGTTCCCCGATGTCAGCCAGAGCAACTGGGCGTATGGCAACATCATGGAAGCCGCTATCACGCACAAGCACTGATAGAAAGAATTAGAAACGGAAGAACTCCTGAATAGTTGGAGGTAAACTTATGAAGAAAGCATTAGTCCGCAGAGTAGTTTCTCTGTTCCTGTGCTTTTGCATGGTGATTGGATTCGTGCCAATCATTGACGCGCAGGCAGCAGAAATCAAGGGCGGCACATTCGACCCGCATACCGGTTATCTGGAACTGGAATTTGGGTATCAGCTTACGCAGTATGTGAATATCAATGTCTATGTCCGCAGTCCTTCGGACGATGGATTGAAGAAAGAATTTGTCGGCTCGATTGTAGAGAATTACCTTCTCTCCGGTGCAAACGATGTTAAAGCATGGCTTCCCGAAGATTCACCGGACACTATGGTATCGCCCTACACACCGGCAACCAAAACGGACGGCGGTTTGGTAAAACTGTCCGAAGACGGCATTTATCAAGCAGACAAGAACTTTGCCGGTGAAGATATTGAGCCGGTATCCATGATGAAGCACACGCTTATATGGGACGGCTCTCTTGATGGTATCCCGATCATCGGTCCGAATCTGGACGAAGATGTGTTTTATCTGACTGTTGAAATTGAACCGCTCGGCAGACCGGATAAGAATGTCGAGTGTACCGGCAGTGATGATAGCCACACGCACGGTCAGAACTACACTTGGCCGCAGAAGCAGGAGAACGGCAAGAAAAAGTTTGCTGTCAGCACCGAACTGCTGGTAGACTACCGTGATTATGTTGTCGGTGAAGACGGCACGGCGGCGTTCCTCATGCTGGAAGGCAGCTTGTCCGATGAAGTACGCAAGAAGCTGTACGAGCAGTTTGTCAGCGGCAGTCTGGCGTGCAATGAATTGACCGGTTTCCCCGAACTGGAAGGCTTGGTGCTGGACTACCAGAACCTTGACCCTGTAAACATGGTAACAGGTGCATACAACTTCATGTACGAGGACTTGAAGCTGGAAGGCATTATCCCGCTGACCTTCCTTCGTGTTTACAACTCGCGCTACGACAAGGGTGCGCTGGGTACTGGCTTTACGCACAGCTATGACTATTCGCTCATCAATGACCGTGGTATTATCCGTGTGACAATGCCTGGCGGTGAGGAGCAAATCTTCCTTACGCTCCGTGGCGGCGGCTATGATTCTCTGGCAGACAGCGGCTTTGTTCTGGAAGATGCGGCAGGCGGCTACCGCATGACGCACGAGGACGGCGCAGCGTTCATTTTCTCGAATGACGGCAAGCTGCAAACCATCTCTAATCCCGATGGTACGCAGGTAGCACAGCTTACCTACAACGGCGATGAACTGACCGGAATTGACGGCATTGCAGGCAGCTATACGCTGGCATGGTCAAACGGACATATTTCGTCCGTGACCGATAACGCAGGCCGCACCGTATCGTATGAGCATGACAACGATCTTCTGACCGGCGTTACCAATGCGGACGGTGATACGCTGCACTATACCTACGATGGCGACGGCTATCTGAACAGTGCTACCGACTTTGAAGGCGAAGTCTATATTAAGAACGAGTATGACGGCATAGGCCGTGTGGTAAAGCAGACATTTATCAATGCGGACATTCCCACTGTTTCTAACGTTTCCTATGACGATGAAGCGCGTGTTACGACCTGTGTAGATGCTAATGGGCTTGAAACGCGCTACTACTACGATAACCACCGCAACATTCAGAAAATCGGAACAGTTATCGACGGCACGGAATACACCACCGCCAACACCTATGACG
>NZ_JAQEHY010000047.1:0-319 GCF_027665985.1 Butyricicoccus sp. AM78-15b2TA | reverse complement strand
ATTATCGCGCCAACTCTGCAAGCGACCGTCTGAACGGTGCAACCGCATACGAGTATGACAGCAATGGCAATGTGACGAAAGTTCGCTATGCGGACAATACCGCTATGACGCTGACTTATACGGTAGGCGGCGATATTGCGTCTATCACGGACGCGCTCGGCAATACGGAAACCTATACCTACTCCGGACACAGCTTGACCGAGTTCCGCGATAAGAACGGACATACCACTTCGTACACCTATAATGCACTCGGTCTGCCGATTACGGTTACGGACGCACTCGGCAATCAGACTACCTATGCGTATGACGATAAGGGACG
>NZ_JAQEHY010000046.1:0-3890 GCF_027665985.1 Butyricicoccus sp. AM78-15b2TA | reverse complement strand
TTTAGTATATCAAAACCAGAAGCGTTTGTCAAGAACTTTTTCAAATTCTTTTTCAGAACCTCAATCGTTTCTAAACCAAACTTTTCGGTTTTGCGCTCGTCTCTCAGAGACAGCTTTAATAGAATACCAAATCCGACAGCAAATGTCAAGCACTTTTTTTATTTATTTTTGTGCCACACAATGCCTGTATTATAATAGTATACCTGCCTTTCTCCGTCGCGTGCCCTGTAAGCCGCATCTAACCTTGACATTCCCCCCAATTTAGTGTATAATTTCGCTCTTGTGGGAACTTTTTTTACAAGGAGAACGGTTTATGAAAAAAGTTGGTTCACTGATCAGACAGCTGCTGCCACGGCGTGATATGCCGCTGCGCCAAAACACAAGGGCGCAAAAGCTGCTACTGCTGCTACTGACACCGCTTACCGCGTTTTGGCTGATGCAGCTTGTGCTCGGCTCTCCGCCGTGGAATATGAGCGCAGGCGTGGCGCTGGCTAACTGGCTATGCCTCAGCGCACTCTACTGGATCGGCTGTGCGGTTATCGGCTATCCGGCGGTCTGCTGCGTGCTACTGCACATTCTGGCCGGTATGTGGGGCGCTGCGAACTACTTCGTTTCTGTCTTCCGCGGCACACCTATTCTGCCGTGGGACTTTAAGGCGCTCGGTACCGCTGTGGCCGTTGCAGGCAGTTACAGCCTGTCTATGACCTGGCAAATTGCCATCTGCATTATGCTGGTTGCACTGCTTGCGTGGGCGCTGCGCCCTTATTATAAGATGGGGCATTTTCGGCCGCGCAAAGGCGATCTGCTGCGCCGCGGTTCCGTGCTGATTGCCGGTCTGCTGTGTCTCATCCCGATCGCCCACCCGCAAATACTGGGCATGTTCGGCGTAGAGACCGACGTGTGGGATCAGCTCGGTGCCTACCAGACCGGCGGTGCCGCTGCAGAATTTCTGCGAAACACCGAATTTATGGAAGTGGAAAAACCGGATGATACCACGCCGGAACGCGCCAACGCTATTGTGAATGGTGCAGAGGATGACCCGACACCGAATGTCGGCGTTGATCACCCGAATATTGTTGCTATTATGAATGAGTCATGGGCGGACTTTGAGGACTTCGGCAATCTGACACTCACAGAAAGCCCAATGAATTACATCAACAGCGTGTCGAACGCGATCCACGGCCACGCCTACACCTCGGTATTCGGCGCGGGCACAAGCACGAGCGAGTTCGAGTTTCTGACCGGTAATTCGATGAACTTCCTGCCATCGGGCAGTATCCCGTATCAGCAGTACATCCTCGGTCCGACGGATTCACTGGCTACGCTGCTCAAGGGCTACGGCTACGAGACGCGTGCGTTTCATCCGGGTGAGCGAACCTCGTGGCAGCGTAATATCGCGTATCCGCGTCTGGGCTTCGACTCATTCAAGTGCGGCGAGGACATGGACGTACCGCAGACCGAGGAGCACGGCTACGTCAGCGACGATTCCGACTTCGAGCAGATTATTTGGGAGTTTGAGCATAAGGACGAAAGCACACCGCTGTTTCTGTTCAATGTGACGATTCAGAACCACGGCAGCTACACGGTTGAGGATTATCCCGCTGAGGTGCAGGTCGCCGATGAGCCGGGCGTGTACCCCAAGGCAGAGCAGTATCTGACGCTCGCCAATAAGACCGATGAGGCCTTCAAAAAGCTGATCGACTACTTCTCGTCACAGACTGAGCCGACCATTCTCGTTATGTTCGGCGATCATCAGCCGTCTGTCGAGCAGGAATTTCTCGATAAGGCTTACGGCGTGACTCAGGACGAGATGACCATGGCACAGTACATGGATAAGTTTAAGGTGCCGTTCATCATCTGGGCCAATTACCCGCTGACCGGCAATTCGACAAAGATCACCAGCCTGAACTTTCTCGCGCAGTATGTGCTGCGCAACGCGGGCATTGAAACCAGTGCCTACGGAAAATACCTGTGGAATCTGCAGAAAACCATTCCGGCGATGACCTTCGCCGGCTATTTCGATAGTGAAGGCAACGCATACAGCCATCTGGATACCACAAAATTTACCCCGCTGATTGAAGATTACGAGCGCGTACAATATAACAACCTGTTCGGCGGCGACGAACGCCAGACTGCGCTGTTTGCCTCTCCGGCAAGTGCGACTTCAAGCGATGCCGCAAACGCAACCAGTGGCAATTAAACAGAAGCGACTGCTATTGAACAGCACCCCATTTGTTAGACAGTATGATACACTATCTAACAGATGGGGTGATTTATTATGTCAAGAGGAAAACCGAACAAACGATACACGCCGGAGTTTAAGAAGCTAGTCGTGGAAACCATGATGGAAGAAAGGTTGAGTTACTGTGAAACAGCGAGACGATTTGGAATAAGCAGTGCCACTCAGGTCAGAAACTGGGAGCGTATTTATCTATCAGAAGGGGCAGAGGCATTGGCCATCGAACGACGCCAGCACAAAACGCTAGTAGTCCAGAAACTAAGGCAAAAATATTCTCTCAATCTTCTGCTTTCCATCACTCAACTGCCCCGTGCAACGTTCTATTATCACTTGAAACAAATGCAGAAAACAGACAAATATACATCCGTTAAGGAAGAAATCACAACTATTTTCCACGAAAACAAGGGCAGATACGGCTACCGGTGGATTACGACAGTGCTTTCCTTGTGAATCATAAACCGTTCGGAGACTTATGAAGGCGTTAGGGCTGATTTGCCGCGCCCGAATGAAGAAATACCGTTCTTACAAGGGAAATGTGGGTAAAATTGCACCAAATCTGTTAAATCGAGATTTTCATGCAGACAAGCCCAATCAGAAGTGGGTCACGGATGTGACGGAGTTTAGCCTGTTCTGGGAGAAACTCTACCTGTCACCCATCCTCGACCTGCACAGCAGCGATCTGGTCAGCTACACGATTTCAGACCGTCCGGTACTGCGCATGGTAATGACTATGTTGGACAAGGCGTTTGCAAAGATTCCTGATGGTACAGACCTCATTCTCCATTCTGACCAGGGTTGGCAGTACCAGCGCATGCTCCAAGAGAAAGGCATCCGGCAAAGCATGAGCCGCAAAGGAAACTGTCTGGATAATGCTGTGATTGAAAACTTCTTTGGAATACTCAAAAGTGAGCTATTGTATCTGCAGGAATTTCAGTCCATGGAGCACTTCAAACAGGAACTCATTGAGTATCTGGACTACTACAATAATCGCAGAATCAAGGCAAAACTAAAGGGCTTTCCGCCTGCAATTCACAGACAACAAGCCCTTTCGGCTGCTTGAACAATTTTTACGACGAATTTTTGTCTAACCTTTGGGGGCACTTCATATGCAGCCGCTTTTTATTATCTAAAATCCATCTAAGTCCAAGCATGTGCTTTACCTGATAGGCCCCAGCCACCAACACCCGTAAACAATTCGCGCGACACGGGTATGTCGCGCCTGCGTAGACTTAACCGCATGTGTAGCAGCAAAGAATCTGACACTGCGAATAGGTCGAGAAATGGGAGCACACTGTGCTCCCCTACAGTAGAAAAGATCCTCTGCCGTTCCCCTTTTCGGAGCGATCGCAGGTTTCTGGTCTGCGCCAAACTAAGAAGTAAAGGGAAATGGGAGTTAAGAGGGTAGAAACCGTAGGTGTCTACCCTCTTGCCCCACCGCTGTAGTACGGCGAACTCCTCGCCGAATCTCAGCGAAAAACGCTCCGTCTGGATAGGGTGAACCGTCTGCGCGATTCAAGTCTACCAGCAAACCACTGCAGAAAAGGCTGCCGCCCAGACAGGACGTATTGCTGACGCAACTCGTGTCCCCTGCAAAATCTCAGCAAAAAAAGAAAAAGCAGCAACTTTCGTTGCTGCTTTAGATGTAGGCGTT
>NZ_JAQEHY010000045.1:233-4000 GCF_027665985.1 Butyricicoccus sp. AM78-15b2TA | reverse complement strand
TTGCCCATCCAGCCAGCGCCGATCAGACCGATTTTAATTTCCTTGCTCATAAGTTTTTCCTCCTCAAAAAATCTCAATACCTTTGTTGGATTTTATCGAAAACGCCTTGTGCGTTTCTTACAATGTGAATAGATGAATGGTTTCCGGGGTCCGGCTCATTATCGAGCCAGACCGATCGGAGAGAACAGCGCGTAGACGCAAAGCATCAGGATGAAGCAGGTCAGCGCGGCGGGTTTTACATACTTCCACGGGGTCAGGTCAACAGCCTTGGAATCCTCGAGGATGAAGTCGGTAGCACGGGGCTTGAACTTGCCGATGAGCAGCATCAGTGCCAGGTCTACCGGGAACAGTACCGAAAGAACATACAGGTAATGCACATTCAGCGGCAGGAACTTGGAGATCGAGTACAGGATAACGTGTACGACCAGCGTAATTTTCGGCGCGCAGGCCGGAACGCGCTTGGTGTAGAAGCCTACCAGCACGATCGCGAGGATCGGCATGGAGTAGAAGCCGAAGCACTCCTGCAGGAAGTCATACAGACCGGACGGTGCATTGCTGACGAACGGCGCTACGCAGATGGATACGATCGCAAGACCGGTACCAACGCGCTTGCCTACGCTTACCAGATGAGAGTCGCTTGCGGTCTGGTTGAACAGCGGACGGTGGAAGTCCAGCGTGTAAAGCGTTACACAGCTGTTCAGTGCCGAGTTAAAGGACGACAGGATCGCACCGAACAGAACCGCTGCGATGATGCCGAGCAGCCAGTTCGGAACAACTGTGGTGATCAGAGACGGATATGCCAGGTCGCTGTTTGCCAGGCCGTCTCCGAAGAAGCGGTAAGCCAGCAGACCGCAGATGGTGATGAAGAACGGATCCAGCAGCTTGAGGAATGCGGTGAATACAGCACCTCTCTGTGCCTGTGCCAGATTCTTGGCAGCCAGCGTGCGCTGGATGATGGACTGGTTGGTGCACCAGTAGAACAGGTTGTTGAACAGCATGCCGAGGAACAGAACCGGCCACGGAATCATCGGAGGCAGAGCGTTCGCCGGATTGACCGCGTTGAACTTTTCCGCCGGAACATTGGTGATGAAGTCCTGAATGCCGGCAAGGAAGCTGCCGTTGCCGAGGATGCAGATGGACAGGATCGGGATCAGCAGACCGCCGATCAGCAGACCCACGCCGTTTACGGTATCGGATACCGCAACTGCCTTCAGGCCGCCGAAGATTGCGTAGATGGAACCGATAACGCCGATTGCAACACACAGGATCGCAATACTCTGATAAGAGGTGATGCCAAACAGCTGATCCAGATGGAAAATCTGGTTGAAGGCCAGCGCACCGGAGTACAGTACGGTCGGCAGGTAAGTAAGCATGTAGCCGAGCAGGAACAGGAACGAGATGATCTGCTTGGTGGTGCGGTCAAATCGAACCTCCAGAAATTCCGGAATGGTGGTGATGCCGGCTTTCAGATACTTCGGCAGGAAGATCAGTGCCAGCGCCAGCAGCGCGATACTTGCGTTTACCGACCAGCTCATGGCGCCCATGTTGGTCGAATAGCTTTGTCCGGCCTGTCCGACCAGCTGTTCGGTGGACAGGTTGGTCATTTCCAGTGAACCGGCGATGACCAGACCGGTCAGTCCGCGTCCTGCAAGGAAGTAGCCTTCCTTGGTGGACAGGTTCTCCTCCTTGGTCTTGTACCATGAGATCAAGGCTACAAGACCGGTGAAGGCGATGAATGTTAAAATGATAATCAAATGTTTCAACCCCTCTTCTGAACAAGAAAATCCTATTATATTGTAGAATTTCCTATTCTTGTTTTTTCTTTTCCCTTTGTCTTTTTAACTCAAAAGAAACTATTTTTTGTGTTTTTGTTCGTTTCCCTTTCGTTGTACCTATCATATATCAAATTCTCACATTCATCACTACACAGGATAATAATAAAATATCAAAATTTTATACTTTTTATCAGTATTATTTTTTGATATAATTGTATAAGAAAAGCGAATGACAGCATTTCCATACCATGATATGGTACAAAAAAGGAGTTGACACCAATTATGCTTAACGATATGGGTATTCTGGCAGATTCTGTCCGCTATTACCACGATGCAGATGCCTTCACCGCGACTAACCTGTACCATGTTCCGCACGCAGGCAGCTACCATTGCGACGAAACATACGGTATGCAGCGTAATTATCTGGATATCTGCCAGATGCTTATTGTAGATGAAGGCGAACTGTCGGTCACCTACCGCGGTGAAACACGCACCGCCGGTCCCGGCAGCCTGATCCTGCTTGACTGCAGAGAGCCGCACAGCTATCACGCCCTCACTCCGATCCGCATGCGCTGGTTCCACTTTGCAGGCAACAGCAGCACGGCCTATACACATCTTATCCTCAATACGCACGGGTTCATCCTGCCCACCGGAAGCAATGCCGAGATTGAGGAATGTGTCCGCCGCATCATGGTCTCAGTGCACCAGAACCAGCCCAATCCTCATATTATTTCCCTGACGATCAACAAGCTGCTCGTTCTGCTCGTGCTCGTGCTCGGGGAAAAGAAAAAAAGCGATCTCGAGATCGCCATTCAGGACTCAGCCGACTATATGACGTACAATTTTGCGGACAAGTCGCTCTCCATCGAACACCTGTCCCAGCGTGCTGCGCTCAGCACCTGCTACTATATGCGTAAGTTTAAGGAATACCAGTCAGCAACACCGCATCAGTTTTTGCAGACTGTACGTCTGAGCGCCGCAAAACAGCAGCTGCTCACCACCTCGCAGAGTATTGAGACCATCGCAGATAACTGCGGATTCTCCAGTGCTTCGCACTTCATTATGGCGTTCCGCAAGAGCACCGGCATTACCCCGCATCAGTACCGCACCCAGTGGAAATAAAAAGCACACTCTCCGTACTGCGTCCACCGGATTGAATGGTCGCGTGTACAGACAGGCAAGCGCAGCTGTGCTATCCGAACGGTGATATTCATCAGATTGCTGCACGAAATGTCGTTTTTATGACACGTATTGTATAGCAGACCAGTTGTGCGCTTATACAGATTATGGTATAATAATCGAAAATCAGGTACATATACGGTGCCTGAGAGATAGGCAAACCCACCAAAAGATGGGGGATGCAAAGCCGGAAGGGTCTAAGGCGGCAAAAGCCGCAATGACAGCCGGTTGCAAGCATCAGTGAAGACGCTGTTAACCTCTTCTGCGCTTTATTAGGCAGAAGGAGGTGTACGCCGTCAAAAGAATCTGGCAAGCCGATTTGCGGTGCCATACACTGCTCGCAGAGCAAGTAAAACTCTGCCCTTTTGTGCTGTTCCAACAAAGATATAAAAACGCTTTCAAGTCATGAGTAGCCATGTCTTGAAAGCGTTTTTTTATTTAAATTTAAGCCGTTAAGGCAGATAAAACAAGGAGGGAAAGTTATGAAAAACGATTGTTATCGGCAATAGTATCATTGTGTTTGTTGCGACAATGGCGCCGACTGTGGCGTTTGCGGCGGTCGCAGAACTCGAACGCGAGTACATCCTCCAGCGCCAGCGCAAGGGTATCGCCATTGCCGAGACAAAGAGCCAGTACACCGGACGCAAGCCGATACCGCTGCCGGACAACTACGAGCGGGTTGTTTCCCGATGGCGTGCCGGAGAGATTACCGCAATCGAGGCTATGTGGCAGACTAGACTTAAACCTAACACCGAGTTCATGGAAAACGGTCTGGAGGCCGAGCTGGACGATCAGCTGGGCTACAACCGGTAT
>NZ_JAQEHY010000045.1:0-223 GCF_027665985.1 Butyricicoccus sp. AM78-15b2TA | reverse complement strand
AACCGGTATGACTACAAGAACAAGGACACGGATAACGGCCGGAATGGGCATAGCAGAAAAACCCTGCGCACCAGCTTTGGCGATGTAGAGGTATCTGTGCCGCGGGATCGCAAGAGCGAATTTGACCCCAAGGTGCTGAAGAAAAATCAGACCAGCATCAGCCAGAACATCGAGGATATTTTCATTGCCTGTACGGATAATTTAACCGGTTTTTCTGCGGCGA
>NZ_JAQEHY010000044.1:0-4377 GCF_027665985.1 Butyricicoccus sp. AM78-15b2TA | reverse complement strand
GTGCGCTTGGTGCGTTCGCCTTTCTCCAGATACTTCTTTCTATTCTCCAGACGCTCCAGCTTGTGTTGTTCCTGTGCAAGCTGCGTCTCGGCTCGTTCCTTTTCGGCTCGGAGCTGGTCAAGGGTTTTCGGTTTTGTCATTGTGATTGACCTCCTTTTTTGATTTTGGGGATAAAAAAAGACCGTCAACTTTTCGCATAGTGCGACCAGTCAACGGTCTGATTTTCGGTATTTATTTTTCCAAACTTGCTGGCGGCGAACAGCATTTTATGCTGTTTGCGGACGGCAAGTCCACAGGGGATAGCCGCATTAGCGGCGCAAGGGGGTGTAGCCACCTTGACGGAACGAAGTGACGCAACTTTCTCGGTCGGGCAGTTTTCTTCTGCTGACAGAGAATGAAGCTCCGCAGGACGCACATACTCCCGATAGGAGAGTATAGAAGTGCGCCCTTTAGTTCCTAAAGGGATTTTCTTCTGACCCAAATTATATAAAATGTAGATCAAGACATTTCTAAGAGGTACTCTCAGATTTTCACAACATAAGGTTCATCTTCAATAATACCCTGATCGTGGGTAACAATGATAACCGTTTTACCTTCTTCATTGAGTTCGTGCAATAACCTCATAACAATATCTCTATTTTTCTTGTCAAGTGAGCCAGTAGGTTCATCTGCCAAAACAACAGAACATTTTTTCATCATAAGACGAGCTAAAGCAACTCTCTGTTGTTCACCACCGGAAAGCTGATAAACTTTTTTGTTAACTTCCTTTGATAACCCCACACGATTAAGAGCTTCTTTAAGTGATACTTTAGTTCGGCTTGATTTTTTAATCAAACTTAAATTTTCTTTAACTGTCTTATTTTCAAGCAGTGCAAAATTCTGAAAAAGAAACCCCACTGTATCCGCAAAAAAACTGTTTTTATTTTTAAGCCGGGTAATATTCAGCCCTTCGATTATGATACTGCCGCTATCCGGTTTTTCGATACCACCAATCATATTGAGTAAAGTGCTTTTTCCACTGCCGCTATCGCCGCTGATTACTACAAAACTTCCATCCGGAATTTCTAAATTAAAGTTAGAGAAAATTATTTTCTCTCCAAATGCTTTATTTAAGCCACGAATTATAATCATAAACATCCTCCCTTCAATGACTTTGAGATATTTGTTTTTTCAACCCACATAATATTTGTGAAAATGATTGCCATTTCAATAATGGTGAGCAACGCTCCAATCAGTAAAGCAATCCCGACACTTGCGTTAGATATAAAAATTGAAACAATGCAAATCAATATCACAACGGCTATATTTTCTAAGAGATTAACGGAAATAAATCTTTTGTGCCTTTCATAAAAGCGATAGCCCAAAACCTTTTTGAGGGAGATTTCCATCGCATTAAGTCTAAATTCCATTTTCACTTCAGATATGATGATAGCGATATCTAACAGCAATACTAATACGCAAAGAGAGCTTATAAAGCCAATCAGTTTCACGAGGAAACTATGACTATAAATGTAATCCTCTCCGACATTCGTCAGCATAAAATAGTGTGAACCAAGCTGTTCTGAATATTTTTTCGCAACACTGCGAATTGTGCTTTCATCGCATCCGTAGATTACCTCACCATTATATGTTCCTGTTTCGATATAACTTCCATTTAAAGCAACAGCCTCATTTGCCTGATAAATCACAATCGGATTTGTTACTCTTGACAATCCGTCAATAGCCTCTTCTCTGTTCGAATTGAGATAATAAAATTGTTCTCTGCCAGAATATTCTTTATAAACAACACGCAGTTCTTCTGCATTTTGGGTAAGAGAGCCAATTTCCTCTTTTGCGATATCTTTGTATGATTCCGCATTTCTTCCCTTTGGCACGAAGACCACGATATCCTCTTTTTCATCATCTTCAGTAAGCATATCAGAAAACCCTTGTAGCATATCTCTGGCATTATGATTTACAAAAATATAATTATCCGTATCGCTTATCCGGCTGCCTATGCAGACCACCGGATTTATCGTGTTGTATTCATTTTCGTAAAGGTCATTCCAAAATTTGCTCTCTTTGGATTCCTCCTCATTTTCTTCAAAAGGAGGTTCAATCTGCATAACTCCAAAATAATAATCATTATAATGATTTTCTAAAAGAGTAGTGTTTGTAAGTAAATTACCTTGAATGCTACTGAGATTTGTAGTTATTGTAAAAATTGTCATAGCAGTAGCAAATACTTTAAGACCGTTCAGAAGATAAAACATACCTTTTTTATCTGAAGCATTGGCAAAGGCTTTTTTTACATCAAAGCGGACAAAAGCAGCATAAGGAATTACGGAAAGAACTGCTCCGGCACAATACACTGCCAAAATGAGATGATCTTCATACGCTCCCGATATAAATTGAGAAACAAGCAACTTTGCTAAGACGAATAATGCAGCATATGAAATCATATCAGCCACTACAGCTTTTAGAGCAATCACAGCAGCATTTTCGCCCAGAGAAGCTCGTACAACTACTTCCTTTTGCCTGCGTATCACCTCAATCATATTAAGTACAATCATCAATATGGCAACCAGGCCCCAAACAATGAACATCATATCAGTTTCGGTTGATTGCCAAAACTCTGGCTGCGATATAGAATATTCTTTTGCCAAATCTTGATATGTGGCAATAATGTCATCATCATCACCGATATAGCTGACCATTATTTCCTGTCCATTGCCTGTGTTTTTTGCTTCTCTAAAATCTTCAAATTCTATTACGGTGATTCCACCTATCAAAGCCGTATATGTTTTTTCCTCAATATCCATTGTGCTTTTAAGACTATCCCGAACAACGGTATCATCACCATAAATATAAAGTCTTGTCTGATAATTAGAAACTCTCTGATTAAAAGTCGAAAAAATATGAACACCATGCTTCTCAGCTGTATCTTCTGCATTGGCTAAAAATGAATCCATATCGTCATTAGTAGTTGTGTATCTGGACGATAAATAATAAGCACCATTAAAGTTCCAGAGCATATTTTGATATACTTCAGCTTGCATAACAAAAGCAAAAATAATCGTAATCAACAGCAATATATTTCTTATATGTTTCATTTGAAATTCTTAAACCTCCTTTGAATAGGTAACAGACACACGATTGCCCAAAATACTAATATGGATTTTTTCATACAACCACATTCTCTTGTTAGATTCTAATTTTCCGTTTTCTTTATTCGCATAAATTGTACCATAAAACTCGTGAACAATTCTACCGCAACTTTGGACTACATGAGAAAAGTCCGAACAGTTTTCTGCCCGGACTTCCTCGCTCAATCATAAATCAATTCCGCTTTCACAATCTCCTCTGCCTGTGCCTTGCAAGCGTTCATCTGCCGCACCCATTCCATTTGGTTTTTGGCTTTTAGTTGCTCGGTCACGCCGTTTTGCTCTGCCAGTGACCGCACGATCAGCTCCATGCGGTTTCGTGCCGCTTCGTCAATCTCGGCGCAATGCTCAAAGAGCTTGTCGGATAGCACCAGCTCATTGAACAGTATCGGACGGTGCATTTCCAGATACGCCTTGCGAAGTCTGCCGTAGTGTCCGAGGGGCTTGGTCTTGCGGATAACGATGTTCGGGATAAGATAATCGCCGTTCTGTGTATAAGTGATATTCATGCTGTTTGTACTCCTTTCATCGGCTCTCTCTGCGGTAAACTGCTGACAGGGACGAACACGCCCTTTGCAATATCCTCCGCACGAATAGCGGCTTTCTTGGCTTCGATTTCTGCCTTTTTTCTCCCCTTGATTTTGTCCTCGTATCGCTTCTGCGCTCCGCTGGCTTTCCGCTTCAAGTAGTTCTGATGAAGCCTGTCCTTGCGTTCCTCACGCTTGCGGATTTCCTCTAATTCCTCCGGGGTAAGCTCCGCTTCTCCAAACGCCGGGGGAACGAATCGCCCAACAAAATTGAAGTAAATCTCGACCTCCTGTGTGGTCTGTATACTGCCTTTGCGGTCACGCTCATGTACAAGGATTTTCTCGATAAACTCGTTGAGCATGGCAATGGTCAGCTTGTCGAAGTTCTCGTATTTGTCAATCAGAGCGATAAAACGGTCAGCGTCCTTTTCGTGCTTTTCATAACTCCTGATAGCCTTTTCCAGAGCAGAGATTTCATCGGTAAGCTCGGCTTGCTCCTTTGCGTATTGAGCGTCCAGAGTGGCGTATCTGCTGTCGGACAGCTTTCCTAAAATGTTGTCCTCATAGATTTTGCAGAGCAGAACTTCCAGATCGGAAACTCTCTGCTTTGCGGCGGCAAGGCGTGTCCGCTGTTTCCTGACCTCTGTGGTCTGCTGGCTGGACTGTGCTTCCTGCACCACACGGACAAACTCGGCTCGGTCATGCTT
>NZ_JAQEHY010000043.1:656-4929 GCF_027665985.1 Butyricicoccus sp. AM78-15b2TA | reverse complement strand
CTTCATGGATAAAAGCGATCTGGTCGGCAGGCATCCCCTGGGCAATGAGCTTCTGACGAATATCGTCATACACCGTAAAGGCCGGTTCCTGCTCCGGCAGAGGTACAGCGCCTTCCAGTGCGTGAAGCAGTGGATTATCCAGCGTTTTCGCCGCCTTGCTTGCAGGAGCTTTTGCCTGCGGGGTAGAAATATCACAGAACACCAGCTGGGTCAGCTTGTCAGCTTCGCCATCCCGCCAGATCTGCATGATGTTCTCCACACACTGATTGACCTTTGTGCCAGGTTCATCCGGCAGCATCTGGTTGACGATCCTCTGGTCCAGCCCCAGCTTGCGGCCATCCGAGGTAATTTTGAGCATATTGTCCTGGGACGGATCAACGGTTCCGCTGTGTACCAGCGATGCGCGCTCCGAAAGGGCCTTGACCATTTCCTGCTGATGTTCGGTGGGCTGCGCCACAACATTGTGGTATTCCACCTCTGGGGTAGGCAGATTCAGTTGGTCGGCGGTCTTGATGTCCGCCACTTCTTTGAACAGGTTCATCAGCTCAGGCAAGTTAAAGAACTTGCTGAATCTTGTTCTTGCCCGGTAGCCGGTTCCCTCCGGTGCCAGCTCCAATGCTGTGACGGTCTCCCCAAATCGGGAAGCCCAGCAGTCGAAGTGGGTCATGTTCAGCTCTTGCAGGCGTTCATATTGAAGATAACGCTGCATGGTGTAAAGCTCGGTCATGGAGTTGCTGACCGGTGTGCCGGTGGCAAAGATCACGCCACGGTTTCCAGTGATCTCATCCATATAGCGGCACTTGGCAAACATATCGGAGGATTTCTGCGCGTCCGATGTGGAAAGACCAGCCACATTCCGCATTTTTGTGTATAGAAACAGGTTTTTATAGTTGTGGGCCTCGTCCACAAACAAACGGTCCACACCCAGCTGCTCAAAAGTTACCACATCGTCTTTTCGCCCCTCGGCTTGCAGCTTTTCCAGTCTGGCTTCCAGCGACTTTCTGGTACGCTCCAGCTGCTTGACGGTAAAACGCTCACCGCCGCTGGCCTGCACCTCTGCGATACCCTCGGTGATCTCGTCGATCTGCTCATAGAGAAGCCTTTCCTGACGCTCCCGGCTGATGGGGATACGCTCAAACTGACTGTGTCCCATGATGATGGCGTCGTAGTCACCGGTCGCAATACGGGCGCAGAACTTCTTGCGGTTATGGGTCTCAAAGTCCTTTTTGGTTGTGACTAAGATGTTGGCAGAAGGATAGAGGCGCAGAAACTCCGATGCCCACTGCTCAGTCAGGTGGTTGGGAACCACAAAGAGAGATTTCTGGCACAAGCCCAGGCGTTTGGCTTCCATCGCAGCGGCCACCATCTCAAAGGTTTTGCCCGCGCCTACTTCGTGTGCCAGCAGGGTATTTCCGCCATACAGCACATGGGCGATAGCGCTTTTTTGGTGTTCCCGCAGGGTAATGGCCGGGTTCATGCCGCCAAAAGTGATATGGCTGCCATCATACTCGCGGGGACGGGTAGAGTTCATTTCTTCGTTATACTGGCGCACCAAAGTCTGGCGGCGCTCCGGGTCTCTCCAGATCCAGTCCCTAAAGGCTTCCCGGATAGCCTGCTGTTTTTGGGCAGCCAGAGTGGTCTCCTTGGCATTCAGCACGCGGCGCTCTTTTCCGTCTGCGTCCTCTATGGTGTCATAGATACGGACATCCCGCAGGTTCGGGCTATCCTCCAAAATCTTGTAGGCATTGGCACGGCTGGTTCCGTAGGTGGTGTAGGCTGCCACATCGTTGTAGGATACAGAAGATTTCCCCTTGATCTGCCATTCAGCAGTAAAGGAGGAATAGTTGGCCTCAATGCTGCGCTGGAGATAAACCGGGGTGTTGAAGGTCTCGTACATAAACTGCTGGATGTACTCCTTGTCAATCCAGGTAGCGCCCAGACGCACCTCGATCTCCGACGCATTCAGGTCTTTGGGCTGGGCGGCGGTAAGGGCTTCCACATTGACTGCATAAACCGGGTCCTGCTGTGCCGCCCTCTGTGCCTGACGCAGTTTGCGGCGTACATTGCCGGAAAGGTATTCATCAGCAGTCACATAATGGGGCGATCCGTCCTGTTCCAGCTGTCCCGGTACACGGAAGATCACACCTTGCAGTTCTCCCTCCAGTTCTTCTTTTGTTTTTCCGCTAAGCTGGCTCATATAGCCCATATCTACGCAGGCTTTTTCCGAGATGGACACCGCCAGTGCTTCGCTTGCCGTATCCACAGCAGCCACTGCCTGATGGGGCTTGATGGTCCGTTTGGTGAACATATCCGCCTTGCGCTCCAGCTTTCCGTCCTCGTCAATAACTTCCAGCGCACAGAGCAGGTAATAGGAAGAATCGTCTGCATAGGCCAGGCGGTTTGCACGGTCATTGATGAGACCGTATTTGGCAGAAAAGCTGTCATAGAGCCGGTTCAGTTCCGCCTGTTTTTGGGTAATGGTGCTGTCTGGAACCGCTGCATCCATCTGAAGGTCGATCAGTTCCTGCACACAATCACGCAGTCCCACAAGACCTTTCACGCGGGCTTCGGCGGTGGCGTTGAGGTCAGGGCGCACCATGCGGCTGTTTTCCCGGTAGTACACCTGTCCGTCTACAATGGCATAGGAATAGTTCTTCACATTGGGGTCGGCAGGAATGGAGGTGTCAATGGCTTCGCCTTCGCCCAGCTCCGGCAGCTCTGCCTCCTGATAAGTGCCATGAATGTACTTCACAGCATCATGCAGCTGGTCGGAAAGCTCCAGTCCCTCGATAGGGTTCACGGTGTAATCCATACCATGAGCAGTGCTTACCGGCTCCTGTCTGCCCAGCACCATTTCCGGGTGGTCGATAAAATACCGGTTGATGGCAAACCCATCCTGCGTCGTCGCGGACTGCGCCTGCTCGTTTCCGCCTTGCGGCGAAAAGCTCGCTTGCTCCGTCGCTCCTCCTTCTCCCACAAAGTCTTGCGACTTTGCGGGAACCCTGATAATGCCGGTCTGCGTCCACTCTGGTGCAATGTCCAGCGGACGGTCCCGCTTTTGGAGAAAGATAATGTCCGATACAACCTCGGCACCGGCATTCTTTTTGAACGCGTCATTAGGCAGACGGATCGCTCCCAGCAGCTCGGCACGCTGGGCAAGATAGCGGCGCACGGTGGAATCCTTGGCATCCATGGTATAGCGGGAGGTCACAAAAGCTACCACACCGCCGGGACGCACCTGATCCAGTGCTTTGGCGAAAAAGTAATTATGAATGTTGAAATTCAGCTTGTTGTAGGCTTTGTCATTGACCTGATACTGACCAAAAGGCACATTGCCGATGGCAAGGTCAAAGAAGTCCCGCCTGTCAGTGGTCTCAAAGCCGCCTACTGTGATGTCCGCCTTGGGATAGAGCTGCTTTGCGATACGCCCGGAAACCGGGTCAAGCTCCACACCGTACAAACGGCTGTTTCGCATTTCCTCCGGCAGCATACCGAAGAAGTTGCCCACACCCATAGATGGCTCCAAAATATTTCCGGTTTCAAAGCCCATGCGCCCCACCGCTTCATAGATGGCCTGAATGACCGTAGGGCTGGTGTAATGGGCGTTGAGGGTGGAGCTTCTGGCGGCGGCATATTCCTCCGGGGTCAGCAGCTCTTTCAGCTGGGCATACTCGGAAACCCATGCCGGTTTTTCCGGGTCAAAGGCATCTGAAAGACCGCCCCAGCCCACATAACGGGAAAGAATCTCCTGTTGTTCGGGGCTTGCCTGCTGTCCGGCAACTTCCAGCTCTTTCAGCAAACGAATGGCATTGATATTTGCCTGGAACTTGGCTTTTGGACCGCCTTCACCCAAATGCTCATCAGTGATACGGAAGTTCTGTGCATTGCGGCGCAGGTTAGCCTTGTATTCCTCATAGGAGGCTTCCTCGGCAGCTTTGGCATTGGGGAAGGTCTGCCACTGGCCGTTGACCTGAATGGAAACCGGGTGTTCATCCAGCACTTCCTCAAAGGTTTTCTCCGGCTCTGTTGCAGGGGCTGGCGGCTCTGGCTCCTCGATATGCAGCCGTTCCACCACCACATCATAAGGCAGATGGTTCTTATCGCCCGGATAGACGGCCACGGTCTCGGAATGAAAGGCTGGGGATTCGGCAGACGGTTGGGGCTGTTCTTGTCCAAAGCCATCCAGCTGACGGGTATACATCCCGCGCAACAAAGGCGCAACCTCATCCCAGCGGAAATACAGCATAGCCAGACGCTTTTCCTCTGCATCCAT
>NZ_JAQEHY010000043.1:0-646 GCF_027665985.1 Butyricicoccus sp. AM78-15b2TA | reverse complement strand
CCAGCTCCATGCCCTGTGCCGTGGTACGGTAATCGGCAATATCGCCGGTCTCCAGATTCAGTGTCTCGATCTCACCGGAATAGGCTCTGCTCAACCAGTAGGCGATCTCGCTGTTGCTCCTGCCGGATTGCAGCAGCGTGGAAAGCTGCTGTTTATCCGCTTCATCCATGAGTCCATGGACCAATACATCCCGCAAGTCCTGATCTGCCTTGTCCGGGTCAGTAGGAAGAAACTCGGTATAGTAAGCATTGCGGCGGTCTGCCCGAAGCAGCTGCTCGAACTGTTCTTTGCGCTCTGTCCGGTAGATGGGATATACCATCCCGGTGGGCAGAAGCTGTACGGTGTCCTCCCGCAGCTCAGTGATCTGATAGGCGTCATCCTCGATATACACGGTATCGCCCACGGCATAGACCGGAGCGGCAGGGTCATAGGAGGTTCTTTGCGGAGTTGGGCTGCGAACTGCATCATATTCCTCATCGGAAATGGAAACCTCGGAAGTCTGTTCTGTCTCGGCAGCTGCGATCTGCTCGGCATCCGACATCACCTGCTGGATAAATGAGTCATTGTCCAGTTTTTCCGGATCTGCCACCTGTCCGTTGACGATCCCTCTTTCCTCCAGGGCTTCCCGGATGGCGATAGGGTCGAT
>NZ_JAQEHY010000042.1:0-5024 GCF_027665985.1 Butyricicoccus sp. AM78-15b2TA | reverse complement strand
GGGATTCTGGTTGCCTTGGCGCTCGATACGGCCCTTTCTCTGGGCAAGGTCTCCCGGTCTCCACGGACAGTCCAGGTCATGAAGTGCCACCAGACGGTCCTGCACATTGGTGCCTGCGCCCATCTTGGCGGTGCTGCCCATAAGCACACGCACCTGACCGGTACGGACTTTAGAGAACAGCTCCTTTTTCCGCACTTCGGTATTGGCTTCATGGATAAAAGCGATCTGGTCGGCAGGCATCCCCTGGACAATGAGTTTCTGACGAATATCGTCATATACCGTAAATGCCGGTTCCTGCTCCGGCAGAGGCACAGCGCCTTCCAATGCGTGAAGCAGTGGATTATCCAGTGTTTTCGCCGCCTTGCTTGCAGGAGCTTTTGCCTGTGGTGTAGAAATGTCGCAAAACACCAGCTGGGTCAGCTTGTCAGCTTCGCCATCCCGCCAGATCTGCATGATGTTCTCCACACACTGATTGACCTTTGTGCCAGGTTCATCCGGCAGCATCTGGTTGACGATCCTCTGGTCCAGCCCCAGCTTGCGGCCATCCGAGGTAATTTTGAGCATATTGTCCTGGGACGGATCAACGGTTCCGCTGTGTACCAGCGATGCGCGCTCCGAAAGGGCCTTGACCATTTCCTGCTGATGTTCGGTAGGCTGCGCCACGATGTTGTGGTATTCCCCCTCCGGGGTGGGCAGGTTCAGTTGGTCGGCGGTCTTGATGTCCGCCACTTCTTTGAACAGGTTCATCAGCTCCGGCAGATTAAAGAACTTGCTGAATCTCGTTCTTGCCCGGTAGCCGGTGCCTTCCGGTGCCAGCTCCAATGCTGTGACGGTCTCTCCAAATCGGGAAGCCCAGCAGTCGAAGTGGGTCATGTTCAGTTCTTGCAGGCGTTCATACTGAAGATAACGCTGCATGGTGTAAAGCTCGGTCATGGAGTTACTGACCGGGGTGCCGGTGGCAAAAATCACGCCACGGTTTCCGGTGATCTCATCCATATAGCGGCACTTGGCAAACATATCGGAGGATTTCTGCGCGTCCGATGTGGAAAGACCAGCCACATTCCGCATCTTGGTGTATAGAAACAGGTTTTTATAGTTATGGGCCTCATCTACGAACAACCGGTCTACACCCAGCTGCTCGAAGGTTACCACATCGTCTTTTCGCCCTTCGGCTTGCAGCTTTTCCAGTCTGGCTTCCAGAGACTTTCTGGTACGCTCCAGCTGCTTGACGGTAAAACGCTCGCCGCCGCTGGCCTGTACCTCTGCAATCCCCTCGGTGATCTCGTCGATCTGCTCATAGAGAAGCCGTTCCTGACGCTCCCGGCTGATGGGGATACGCTCAAACTGGCTGTGTCCCATGATGATGGCATCATAATCACCCGTCGCAATACGAGCGCAGAACTTCTTTCGGTTATGGGTCTCAAAGTCCTTTTTGGTGGTGACTAAGATATTGGCGGAAGGATAGAGACGCAGAAACTCCGACGCCCACTGCTCGGTCAGATGGTTGGGAACTACAAAGAGAGATTTCTGGCATAATCCCAGGCGTTTGGCTTCCATCGAAGCAGCCACCATCTCAAATGTTTTGCCTGCGCCCACTTCGTGTGCCAGCAGAGTATTACCGCCATACAGCACATGGGCGATGGCGCTTTTCTGGTGTTCCCGCAGGGTAATGGCCGGATTCATGCCGCCAAAAGTGATATGGCTGCCATCATACTCACGGGGACGGGTGGAGTTCATTTCTTCGTTGTACTGGCGCACCAAAGTCTGGCGGCGCTCCGGGTCTCTCCAGATCCAGTCCCTAAAGGCTTCCCGGATCGCCTGCTGTTTTGAGCCGCCAGGGTGGTCTCCTTGGCATTCAGCACGCGGCGCTCTTTTCCGTCTGCATCCTCTATGGTGTCATAGATACGGACATCCCGCAGGTTCAGGCTGTCCTCTAAAATCTTGTAGGCGTTGGCGCGGCTGGTTCCGTAGGGGGTATAAGCTGCCACATCGTTGTAGGATACAGAAGATTTCCCCTTGATCTGCCATTCAGCAGTAAAGGAGGAATAGTTGACCTCAATGCTGCGCTGGAGATAAAACGGGGTGTTGAAGGTCTCGTACATAAACTGCTGGATGTACTCTTTGTCAATCCAGGTAGCGCCCAGACGCACTTCGATCTCCGACGCATCCAGGTCTTTGGGCTGGGCGGCGGTAAGAGCTTCCACATTGACTGCATAAACCGGGTCCTGCTGTGCCGCCCGCTGCGCCTGACGCAGTTTGCGGCGTACATTGCCGGAGAGGTATTCATCAGCAGTCACATAATGGGGCGTTCCGTCCTGCTCCAGCTGTCCCGGTACACGGAAGATTACGCCTTGCAGCTCTCCGGCCAGTTCTTCTTTTGTTTTTCCGGTAAGCTGGCTCATATAGCTCATATCCACGCAGGCTCGCTCCGCGATGGAGACAGCAAGAGCTTCACTTGCGGTATCCACGGTGTCCACCGCCTTGTGTGGCTTGATGGTGCGCTTGGTGAACATATCCGCCTTGCGTTCCAGTTTCCCGTCCTCGTCGATGACTTCCAGCGCGCAGAGCAGATAGTAGCTGGAATCATCGGCAAAGGCCAGCCGGTTCGCCCGGTCATTGATAAGACCATATTTTGCGGAAAAGCTATCATAGAGCCGGTTCAGTTCAGCCTGTTTATCCTGGATGGCGCTGTCCGGTGTGGCGGCGTCCATTTGGAAATCAATGAGCTGCTGGACACATTCCCGCAGGCCCACCAGCCCTTTCACGCGGGCCTCGGCGGTGGAGTTCAGGTCTGGGCGCACCATGCGGCTGTTTTCACGGAAATACACAGTGCCGTCCACAACGGTGTAGGAGTAATTTTTCACATTGGGGTCGGCGGGAATGGAGGTGTCGATGGCTTCGCCCTCACCCAGCTCCGGCAGCTCGGCTTCCTGGTAGGTGCCGCGAATGTACTTCACGGCATCATGCAGCTGATCGGCAAGCTCCAGCCCCTCAATGGGATTCACGGTGTAGTCCATGCCATGGGCAGTGCTTACCGGCTCCTGTCTGCCCAGCACCATTTCCGGGTGGTCGATAAAATACCGGTTGATGGCAAAACCGTCCTCCGTCTGTCCGGTCTGGGTCCATTCCGGCACGATGTCCAGCGGGCGGTCCCGCTTTTGGAGGAAGATGATGTCCGATACCACCTCGGCACCGGCATTCTTTTTGAACGCGTCATTCGGCAGACGGATAGCTCCCAGCAGCTCAGCACGCTGGGCAAGATAGCGGCGCACGGTGGAATCCTTGGCGTCCATAGTATAGCGGGAGGTTACAAAAGCCACCACGCCGCCGGGACGCACCTGGTCCAGTGCTTTGGCAAAAAAATAGTTATGAATGCTGAAATTCAGCTTGTTGTAGGCTTTGTCGTTGACCTGATACTGACCGAACGGCACATTGCCGATGGCAAGGTCAAAGAAGTCACGCCTGTCTGTGGTCTCAAAGCCGCCTACTGTGATGTCCGCCTTGGGATAGAGCTGCTTTGCGATGCGCCCGGAAACCGGGTCCAGCTCCACGCCGTACAAATGGCTGTTTCGCATTTTCTCCGGCAGCATACCAAAGAAATTGCCCACACCCATAGACGGCTCCAGAATATTTCCGGTCTCAAATCCCATACGGTCCACCGCTTCATAGATGGCCTGAATGACCGTAGGGCTGGTGTAATGGGCGTTGAGGGTAGAGCTTCTGGCGGCGGCATATTCCTCCGGGGTCAGCAGTTCTTTTAGCTGGGCATACTCTAAAGCCCATGCCGGTTTCTCCGGGTCAAACGCATCAGAGAGACCGCCCCAGCCCACATATCGGGATAGGACTTCCTGCTGTTCCGGCGTTGCCTGTGCAGTGGTTTCCTCCAGGTATTTCAGCAGCTTGATTCCCTCGATATTTGCCTGGAACTTGGCTTTCGGACCGCCTTCGCCCAAATGCTCATCGGTAATGCGGAAGTTTTTTGCATTGCGGCGCAGGTTAGCCTTGTATTCCTCATAAGATGCTTCCTCGGCAGCTTTGGCATTGGGAAAGGTCTGCCACTGGCCATTGACCTGAATGGAAACCGGGTGTTCATCCAGCACTTCCTCAAAGGTTTTCTCCGGCTCAATCACAGGGGCTGGTGGCTCCGGCTCCTCGATATGCAGTCGTTCCACCACCACATCATAAGGTAGATGGTTCTTATCGCCCGGATAGACGGCCACGGTCTCGGAATGAAAGGCTGGGGATTCGGCAGACGGTTGGGGCTGTTCTTGTCCAAAGCCATCCAGCTGACGGGCATACATCCCGCGCAGCAAAGGCGCAACCTCATCCCAGCGGAAATACAGCACAGCCAGACGCTTTTCCTCTGCGTCCAGGACTTCCAGCTCCATGCCCTGTGCCGTGGTACGGTAATCGGCAATATCGCCGGTCTCCAGATTCAGTGTCTCGATCTCACCGGAATAGGCTCTGCTCGACCAGTAGGCGATCTCGCTGTTGCTCCTGCCGGATTGCGGCAGCGTGGAAAGCTGCTGTTTATCCGCTTCATCCATGAGTCCATGGGCCAATACCTCCCGCAAGTCTTGATCTGCCTTGTCCGGGTCAATCGAAAGAAACTCGGTATAGTAAGCATTGCGGCGGTCTGCCCGAAGCAGCTGCTCGAACTGTTCTTTGCGCTCTGCCCGATAAATGGGATATACCATGCCGGTGGGCAGAAGCTGTACGGTGTCATCCCTCAGCTCGGTGATCTGATAGGCGTCATCCTCGATATACACGGTATCACCCACGGCATAAACCGGGGCTGCAGGGTCATAGGAGGTTCTTTGCGGAGTTGGGCGGCGAACTGCATCATATTCCTCATCGGAAATGGAAACATCGGAAGTCTGTTCTGTCTCGGCAGCTGCAATCTGCTCGGCATCCGACATCACCTGTTGGATAAACGGGTCATTGTCCAGTTTTTCCGGGTCTGCCACCTGTCCGTTGACGATTCCTCTTTCCTCCAGGGCTTCCCGGATGGCGATAGGGTCGAT
>NZ_JAQEHY010000041.1:3524-5170 GCF_027665985.1 Butyricicoccus sp. AM78-15b2TA | reverse complement strand
CTTACTGAGGAAGTGGAGATTCGCTACCGCACGGAGACCTCCACCGACCCGGAGACCGGCGAGACCACCTCAGAAGAAGTCCCCTATGAGTATTACATTCTGAATGTGAAACTCACCAGCAAGCCCATTTCCGCTGTGGCGTCGGAACTTCTGACCCCGGAGCAGATGGAAATGTATCAGGTCTACCGACAGACCATGGGCAATAAGCCGCTGTTGTTTGGCGGCGGTTCCCCTGATACCAGCGGCTCGGAAGATCTGTCCGGTGTGCAGTTCATTAACGGCACCCGCCCCGGCAATCCGCAGCTGGTGGAACTGGCGAAAAGTCAGGTGGGCAATGTGGGCGGTTATCCCTACTGGAGCTGGTACGGTTTTGACAGCCGCGTGGAATGGTGCGCCTGCTTCGTATCCTGGTGCTATAACCAGGCAGGAAAAAGTGAGCCGCGCTTTGCAGGCTGTGAGTGGCAGGGTGTTCCGTGGTTCCAGTCTCATGGACAGTGGGGCGCACGAGGATATGAGAACATCGCCCCCGGTGATGCCATTTTCTTTGACTGGGATTTGGATGGGACAGCAGACCATGTAGGTATCGTGATCGGTACGGATGGCAGCCGTGTTTATACCGTGGAGGGAAATTCCGGCGATGCCTGCAAGATTAAAAGTTATGACCTGAATTATCAAAGCATTAAGGGCTACGGCCTGATGAACTGGTAACAGAGATTTTTAAGAAGGAGTGATAGACGATGGCAAAGAACAAAATTGAGCGCATTGACCAGGAGATTACAAAGGTCCGTGAGAAGATCGCAGAGTATCAGGAAAAGCTCAAGGCGCTGGAGGCACAGAAAACCGAGGCAGAAAATCTGGAGATCGTTCAGATGGTGCGCGCACTGCGTATGACCCCTGCCCAGCTGAGCGCCATGCTGTCCGGCGGCGCAGTTTCCGGCAGTATGATGGATGACAACAACGAACAGGAGGAAAACAGCTATGAGGAATAAACGATTGCTCCGAACACTTTCCGCCCTTTGCCTGACGCTGGTTCTGGCATCGGGCTTTACCATTCCCGCTTTTGCCCAGGGCGCAGCGCCGCCCCCGGCAGAGGATACCACCAATGACAGCAATGTGGTGGTGGAAGAACCCGAAAAAGCACCTCCGCTGACCCCGGAGGGTAACGCCGCTCTGGTGGATGATTTTGGTGGCAACAAGCAGCTCATTACCGTTACCACCAAGGCAGGCAACTATTTTTATATCCTGATCGACAGGGCCAATGAGGATAAAAAGACTGCTGTTCACTTTCTGAACCAGGTGGATGAAGCGGACCTGATGGCGCTGATGGAAGATGGAAATGCCAAAGAGGAGCCGCCTGCGGTGTGCAGCTGCACGAAGAAATGTGAAGCAGGGGCAGTCAATACGGCCTGTCCGGTCTGTGTAACGGATAAGAGTAAATGTACGGGAAAAGCACCGGAACCTCCGGCAGAAACACCGAAGCCAGAAAAAGAGAAGCCTGCCGGACTGAACCCGGCTGCGCTGATCCTGCTGCTGGCTCTGCTTGGTGGAGGTGGTGTATTTGCCTACTTGAAGCTCGTTAAGAACAAGCCTAAGACCAAGGGCAATGACAGTCTGGACGATTATGATTATGGCGAGGAAGATTCCGA